>NZ_JBEAID010000023.1:0-291337 GCF_040064585.1 Klebsiella sp. CN_Kp113
CCGGAGGCGATGCTGCGCATCTGTCCGGGCTACGCGTTCCCGGCGATCTGCGGTCTGGTAGCCCGGGCAAGGCGCTCTGCGCCGCCCCCGGGAAGAAGCGCGTGGGCTGCTGTATTAGAACCAAATCTCCGTCTGCACGCCAAAGTTCCAGTTCCCCCCGGCGGTAAAGCCTTTACTGCCGAAATCATCGTTGATCGCGTAGCGATCCAGATCTTTATCCCAGTTCATCCACGTAACAAAGAAACGTATCTCCGGCCGCGCTTTAATATCCAATACATCGCCCACTTTAAACGTCGGGGCGAAGGTCAGCTTGTAAAAATCGCCGCTCACCGCCTGGTATTGATGCACGCCGCTGTCGTAGCGATAGGTTCGGCCGTTGGGATTCAGGTCCATATATTGCCAGGACGCCTCGTACAGCAGGGCGAAGTTGCGGGTGATCCCCTGGGAAACCCGCAGGTTGAAGGTTGCCCAATCGTA
This sequence comes from Klebsiella sp. CN_Kp113, assembly GCF_040064585.1. NCBI lineage: Bacteria > Pseudomonadati > Pseudomonadota > Gammaproteobacteria > Enterobacterales > Enterobacteriaceae > Klebsiella > Klebsiella sp. CN_Kp113. Next base: position 478 of record NZ_JBEAID010000023.1, read on the forward strand.
GCGGTCCCCGTCGCGATAGCGGTCTTCGCTATGCTGGGCGATAACCGATGGCGCAAGCTGCCAGATTTTCCCCAGCGGCAAAATACCGTATGACGCAAAGCGCAGAGATTTGGCGTTTTCGGTAAGATCGCCGTCGCTGCCCGGCTGCCGCGCTTCGGCGCCCAGCCCGCCGCCGTACTGCAGGGCGCTCTCCGATACGCCCGGCGCCAGGCCATAAAACCGCTGCTTGTCGTGATACGCCAGCATCGCGTAGTAGCCGTTTTTCGCCGTATTATCGCTGCGCAGGGCGTAGCTGCCGGTCGTCGACGTCGTATCTTTCAGGTCATCGTTACCCTGGGCGGTCATCGCCGTGGTCATCAGCTGCCAGTTGTTCCAGAAGTGGTTGGCGGTAAACATCAGGTTTTGTATATCGTTATCCTGATAGTTATCGCTGCCCAGATCGCCAAAGCTGCGCGCATAGACCGAGTAATCGCCGCGCAGCGTACTGTTCCAGTTGACGTCATTGATCCCGCCGCCTGTACCGCCGAGGAACATAATATCGCTATCGGTAAAGTGGATATCGAAGTTATCGCGGTCGAAACGCTTGCCCGCCCAGATGGAGGCGCTCCTGAACGGCCCGGAAAAATCGGCGAAATTACCCATCTCGACGTACAGCTGGCGCACGTTCAGATGGTGGCTGTCGTTATCCTGCACCCACGGATCCGGGTTGGTCGCGCCGTCGGCAAGCATGGTTTTAAAGTGCGCCCACGACCCGTCGCTGAAGGTCATTTTTTTGCCGAAGCTAAGCTCCACGTAGTTATCTTTCTCATTGCCGAGACGGCCAACGTGGGCGTCACCGTTGAGCGAACTGGCCGGCGAGATCCCCGGGCCGCCGCGCGCGCCTTTGCCGTGGCTGTTGACCAGCATTCCGGAGCGGGCGTAGGCGTTAAATTCAAAGCCGTCGGTAAGGCGGGTTTTCGCCAGCTGTTTGTCGGCAGCCTGCTGCTTTTGCTCCGTGGCATCGGTGCGCTGGCTTAACGTCTGCACCTGTTTTTCCGCCGCCGCCGCACGCTGTTCTGCCGCGCTGGTGCGCAGCTCCGCCTGCTGCGCCCGACGTTTAGCCTCTCCGGCCTCCTGCTCCGCATGATTAAGCCGGGCCTCCAGCAGCGCCAGCCGTTGTTCGACGGTGAGCGGAGCCGCATTTGCGCCGTAAGCCGAAAAAAGGGCGCAGCAAACCGCCGCGCTAATCAAAGAGATACGCATATTAATCCTTATTTTTTTCAGAGGTATGAAGGGTGTGCTGCGCCTTACAGGGCGTGGTTTTCTCCGGCGACTGAAGATGTGTCCGACGGCGCGCGGCGTCCGGCATCAAGGTCGGCGCGGATCTGTTCATACTGGTCGTCGAGGCGATAGAAGCGGCCAATCCACAGCATTGAGGCGACAATCAGCAGCGCCGGGATATAGAGGTAGCAGGCTTTTATCGCCAGCATCGCGCCGTCGCTTTGGGCCTGGTTGGCGATATAGCCGCCGGATGAGAGCAGTACCCCGGTAATAGCGCCCGCGCCCGCCATAGCCACCTTGCCAAGAAAGCCGTTGATAGAGGTTAAGATGCCGGCGGTATTGATGCCGGTTTTCCACACCCCGTAATCCACCGGATCGGCCTGCATGGAGAAGTAAATTGCCGTGCGCTGTCCGGCGCCAAGCGATAGCACCACCGCACCGGCAACCAGGCCCCAGCTGTTAACGCCTGCCGCCATCATCATGCCCATGCCGACCAGGTTGATCGCGCTGGCGACCAGATAAACGTGGCGCTTTTTCATCCGGCTGGCGAGCAGCGGCACGGTGAGGGTACCCAGCAGAGGCACGAAGGTGGAGATCCCGGCGACGATCGCCGTGAGATCGTTATTGCCGACGTAATAATGGAAAAAGTAGACCAGCGCCCCGGTCTGGAAGAAAAACGCGCCCCACATCAGGAAAATATTGATGGCGAAGACGAACCACGGCCGGTTGGCGCGCAGGCTGACCCAGGCGCGTTTTAAGGTCATGCGCTCCTGCGTAATGCTGATATTTTCCTTAACGTTCCGGAAGCTCACCAGCAGGAAGAAGGTGGCAATAACGCCGAAAACCACCGCCGTGTAGAAGAAGCCGTGCTGCTGATTGCCTTTCCCCAGCGCGCCAACCAGCGGCAGAGTGGCGACCGCGACGATGGTCGCGCCGAGCGAACCGAGCAGAATACGCACCGCCGACAGCGTGGTGCGTTCCCGCGAGTCGTTCGTCAGAAATGGCAGCATGGCGCAGAACGGAATGTTGACGATGGTATAGAGAAACGACAGGCACAGATAGGTGACAAAAGCGTAGATCAGCTTACCGATGGTGCCGAAATCCGGCACGTAGAAGGCCAGAATACACAGCAATCCGAAAGGGATCGCGCCAATAAGCAGATACGGACGACAGCGTCCCCAGCGGGTGGCGGTATTGTCGATAACCAGCCCCATCAGCACGTCGGCAACGCCATCCACCAGACGCGTCACGAGAAACATCAGGCCAACGTAATAGGCGGGCAGGCCCATCACGTCGGTGTAAAAGAACATCAGATAAAGAGAGATCATCTGCCACACGAGATTGCAGGAGAGGTCGGCGATGCCATAGCCAAGGCGCTGCCGCCACAGGGTAAAGGTTGTTTCTGCCATAAAAATACACTCGCTTATCGTTGTTGTTAAAGTCCGTACTGGCGAATAAACCAGGCCGGGGTGCAGCTCCACGCATGGCAATAACTGTTTATCAGTTTGCTGCCATAAGGGGAAAAATCAGGATGCGCCGGGTCGAAGATTTCCCAGAAGGTATCGGCGCCGTAGTCGACCATGGCTCCCCAGTAGGCTTTGATCTGCGCAATTGCCTCGTCGCGCAGCCCGCACTGCAGAAGGGCGGCGATATAGTGATGACGCAGGTAGGGTGTGTTCATGGCGACCGCGGGGGGATTTTTCTCCAGGTTGCGCATGATCTCCCGGCGCTGCTGCGGCGTGCCGACTTCCGCCAGCACCAGCCAGATTTGCGATGCCCAGGAGACCTGCCGCCGGGCGCCGCTGACGTAAAAGCCCTGCTGCGGGTCCCATAACGCATCGAGGGCCGCCGCTTTGAGCTGCTGTAAACGTTGGCGATAGCTTGCGGCCTGTTCAGGTTCGAAACGCTCCGCCAGCCAGATAGCGCGCTGCAGGCAGTAAATCAGTACCCCCTGCGCCGCCGCCTGTTTATTCAGCGACGCCTGCCAGTCGATAAACACCCACCAGTCGTCGCTATCGCGCACAACGCCGGAGGCGTCGCAGCGGGTCAGCGCCAGTTCTACCTGACGACGCGCCGTGGGCCACAGCTCGCGGGCCGTGGCCATATCCTCCGCGCTTTGCAGATAGTTGTAGAGGACGTCGACAAAAAACAATGAATAATCAAAAAGAAAGGTATCGTCCGCAATGACATCCGGCTGCACGAACACGTTGGCCGATACCATGCCGTCCTCGCGAGTATGCCCGGCAAAAAGGTACAGGCAGCGGCGCACCAGAGCGTGGCGTGCGAAGGTGACATCGTTGACCAGCGCCTGCAGACGTAAATCGCCGAGCCACAGGCGGCGGTCGCGTTTGGGGCCATCTTCAAACACTTCCTGCATGCAGTTTTGCAGGGTCAGCACGGCAACGTTATCGATGGCCCGGAGCTGCGGGTCGGAGGTTGTCGCCGCCGGGCATGCACCGCTGGCCGAGTTGACCGCGTTAACCTCAACCTGCGTGAACTGCAGGCGAAACTTGCGCGAAACGGCTTTGACCTCCACCTTCAGATAGCGGAAGCAGTAGCGGCGCGGCAGGTCAATTTCGGCGGGCAGGACATCAAGCCACAGATCCTGCTGCTGCAGCCAGCTACTGCTGAGCCAGCCCTGATAGTCGCTGAACGGTTCGCACACTTCGCTCAGCGTTTCGCCGAAGGTCAACTGCAGATGGGCCGGAGCGTCCGGCGGACTCCCGGCGCTCTGGCAGAGAAAATGCAGGTAGCCAACGTAGTGGCTGCCAAAATCAATAATGACGCTATCGCCGCTGCTCAACTCGCGCTGGTAAAACGCGGCCAGGGTGCTCACCGGCTCGGCTCGCCAGCCGAAGAGCGCCGCGGCGTCGGCGTGGGCTTCGACTACCGCGATCGGCGGGTGTGCCTGACGACTCAGCGCGGGCCGGAGCGCCTCGGCGGTACGTAAAAATTTCGGGTGGCGGGTCATCATGACCTGAGAATTATGCTGAATTGCCTGTGACATACTGCGTCCTCTGTGTTGATTTGTCCGCAGCATAAGACGCCGCCGCCCGCGGCAACCACTCTGGCAATGCCAATGCATCTGGCAAAATGGCACTGATAATGAGATGAGCGGGTCGCCGATCACAATTCCATAAATCTTGCTCGTGGCGGCCGGTTAAATGCATTATCTTGCCCCTGCGCCGTATGCCGTTTTGGACCCGATCGATGATGCTAACCGTTGAGTATTATTTCACCCATCCGCAGGATAAGCTGGGAATGTACGCCAGCGATCCGGAAGATAATAGCCATGAACATAGTCACGAGTTTGCTGAACTGGTGATCGTTGAAGAAGGACACGGCTTACACGTTATTAATGGCCGGCCATTATATATACAGCAGGGCGACGTTTTTTACGTTCAGCCGGGCGATGTTCACTATTATGATGAGCTGGGAACGCTTAAGTTAATTAACGTATTAATTAACCCACTGGTAGAATTTCATTATTTACAGCCTCTCGACACCTTATTGCAGACGTTCTCCGCACGAAAGGCTTCCTGCTACGGCTGGCTGGCGCCGGATACCCGCCATATCTGCAAGGAACTGGTAGATAAAATATTTTCTGCCGAGCTGCGGCGGGGGCAAAATATTGCCCTGCGCGAAGCCGCCTTTTTCCAGCTGGTGACGACGATTCTGCATGCGGAAACCGAAGCCGAATATAGCACCACCAAATATAAGCTGCATAAATTGCTGACCTGGCTACAGGAGCACTGTTTTGAAGAACATAACTGGCCGCAGCTGGCGGAGAAATTCCACCTGACCACGCGGACCGCTTTTCGCCATATTAAAGAGGCGACGGGATTGACGCCGGATAATTATTTAAAGCGTCTGCGCTTAGTTTCGGCGCGCGTCAAATTACGCGAGACCGATATGACGATTACCGAAGTGGCTTATTTATGCGGTTTTGCCAACAGCAACCACTTTACCACCTTATATAAAAAGGTCTTTGGCCTGACGCCCAGCGAAGACCGGCGGCGTTTGCTGCGCTAGTTCACCTCCCGGAGGCGATGCTGCGCATCTGTCCGGGCTACGCGCCCTCAGCGGTCTGCGGTCCGGTAGCCCGGGCAAGGCGCTGTGCGCCGCCCCCGGGAGAGACGCGCAGGGTGGTGAAGAATTGCCCCGGAGGCGAGCGGGGGCTATTCTTCCGGGGTATTGGCGCGGACGTGGCGGCCGCTGGCAACAAAGTTGCCGGTGCCGAGATGATGGAGGGTATTGATCTTATCGTCGTCGAACTGCCAGCGTCCGCTGACGAACGCGCGCTCATCGGCGGCGGCGGAAACCACTTCGCCAAACAGCGTATCGTACTGCTCCTGAGCCGCCGTTGCCGGCAGCAGTCGGCACTCCATCCATGCAAGACACTTCTCTTCAATCAGCGGCAAGCCCAGCTCCGGACCTTGCACGACCGGGATGCCGTAAGCGTTAAATTTATCCTCATCGCGTCCGCTGATGCTGCCGACCGCGTAGGTCCAACTGGCGGCCTCGACGCCGGGAACGACGATGCCAAATGCGCCGTTGCGCTCAATAATTTCCCGCGTCCAGGCGCTTTTATCTACCACGATGGCCAGCCTCGGCGGAGCGAACTCCACCGGCATCGACCACGCGGCGGCCATGACGTTGCGGCGTTGAGAGTGGGCGTCATAGCTGGTTATCAAAATTGTTGGGCCATGGTTGAGCAGGCGACTGGCGTACTGAAGTTCCACGTGGCGAAAACGGCTCATATGCGTTCCTTGGTAAATGGGTCTGATGCCAGACAACACGTTAATCCGCAATGAAAATGTAATCAATACGTCATCGAGGGTCCCTATAGTCGGCGTCACTAAGTCCCAAAGAGGATAACAATATGTTAGCTCCCCTGAATTTGTCTCAGGTGAGCGCGCGCCGGCGGATGTTGACCGCGGGCAGAGTCTCGCTTTCCCAACGGGAGGGCGATAATGCGCGCGCTTACCAGCATTAAACTCGACGGCGTTTCTTTCGCCTTCGGCGCTCACACCGTGCTTAATCAGATCGATCTGCATATCGATGCGGGCAGCATTGTTGCGCTGCTGGGGCCTTCTGGCTGCGGTAAAAGCACGCTGCTGCGCCTGCTCGCCGGATTAACCGTACCCGCCAGCGGCAGCATTCACTTTGGCGATCGCCTGGTGGCGAAAACCGGCTGGGGCTTGCCGCCGGAGCAGCGCGATCTCGGCATGGTCTTTCAGGATTACGCCCTGTGGACGCACATGACGGCGGCGCAGAACGTGGCTTTCCCGCTGCGTATGCGCGGCGTCGGGCGTCAGCAGCGACAGCAACGGGTCGAGGAGGCGCTGGCGATGGTTGGTCTCAGCGGCTTCGCCGACCGCAAACCGTCGGGCCTTTCCGGCGGTCAGCAGCAGCGCGTTGCGCTGGCCCGCGCCATCGTCGCAGAACCGCGCGTGCTGCTGTTCGATGAGCCGCTCTCCAATCTCGACAGCGAGCTGCGCGAGTCGCTGTGCCTCGAAATGAGCCGCCTGCTGCGCCAGCTGGGCATCACTGCCGTCTACGTCACCCACGACCGTCGCGAAGCCGAACTGCTGGCCGACAAGATTATTCATTTATCTGCGGGCTGCATTGCCGCCGTCCGCGCCGTGACTTCAACCTCAGGGGAATCCGTATGAAAACCGTTATCACCGTTACCAAAGGAGCCGCGCTCGCGATGATGTTGTCCGCCACCACGATCTCCAGCGCCCAGGCGCTCACCGTCTACACCGCCGGGCCGGGCTCGCTGGCGAAAAGCCTTGCCAGCGGCTATGAGAAGCAAACCGGCGTTAAGGTGAATATTTTCCAGGCCACCACCGGTAAGGTGATGGCGCGTCTCGAGGCCGAGCAGGCTAACCCGCAGGCGGATGTGCTGATTTCCGCCTCGTGGGATACGGCGGAAGATTTGCATCACCGCGGCTGGCTGCTGCCGTATCAGAGCGCCAATGCCGATAAGGTCCCGGCGAACCTGAAATCCGCCGATTACGTTGCTCAGGGTATTTCGGCCCTGGGGATCGTCTGGAATACCAAAAGCGGCACTCCGGAGCCGAAAGAGTGGCGCGACCTGACCGAAGCGGCGTTCAAAGACAAAGTGACGACGCCGGATCCGGCGCTTTCCGGCGCGTCGCTGGATTTGCTGATCGGGTTACAGAATGGCATGGGCGATAAAGCCTGGGCGCTGTTTGATACGTTAAAGAAGAATGGCATGGTGGTCAGCGGGCCGAACGCCCAGGCGGTAACGCCGGTGATGCAGGGGGCGAAAGCGGCGGTATTCGGCGCGGTTGATTATGTCTCTTACGGCAATATCCATCAGGGCGAATCGCTAAAGGTGATTTTCCCGGCCAGCGGCACGGTCATTGCACCGCGGCCGATGATGATCCTCAAAACCAGCCAGCATGCTGACGACGCAAAAGCCTTCGTTGATTATGTGCTGTCGCCGGAAGGCCAGGCGCTGGTCGCCGACGCCTGGCTTATACCCGCCCGCAGCGATGTTCCGGCGAAGCGCCCGCTGCTCAACGAGCTGAAAATTCTGCCGACCGCAGCCGAGGGCACTAGCGAACGTAGCGCTGTGCTTTCCCACTTTAATACGCTTTTCGCCCAGTAAACCGATTTTTCCCCCGGGTTTCGAAAGTTGGTTCGGGCACATTCCCCGGAGGCGGCGCTGACGCGCCTGTCCGGGCTACCGGACCGCAGACGGCTGTGACCCGTAGCCCGGCTAAGCGTAGCGCGAGCCGGGAAGAGGCAACGCCTGGGCATCAGCCCGGGCACATTCCCGGAGGTGGCGCTGGCGCGCCTGTCCGGGCTAGCGGACCGCAGACGGCTGTGACCACGTAGCCCGGCTAAGCGTAGCGCGAGCCGGGTAAGATCGTATCCAGGAAAATACCGTGAAACAGAGACTTATTTCAGCGGGCACGCTGGCGGCGCTACTGGTGCTGGTGGCATTGCCGCTGCTCTTTATTGTCCTCCAGGCAATTTTTCCCCACTTTAGCGCCGGTTCGCTGGGCGGCGCGTTTAGCGGCGTATCAACGCTGATTGCCGACCCGCAGCTGCCGACGATGCTCGGCGGTACCCTGTGGGTGGCCTGCGGCGTGGCGCTGATGAGCGTGGTTATCGGTCTACCGCTGGGCGTCTTGCGGGGATTGTTTACTATCCCGCTGCCGCGGCTGTGGGATCTGCTCTTTCTAATCCCGTTTCTGACGCCGCCCTATATTGCCGCGCTGTCGTGGATGCTGATGCTGCAAAGTCATGGCTATCTCCAGCAGCTGACCGGCTGGGATCTTAACGATCTGCTTTTTAGCCGCATCGGGATCGTGCTGGTGATGACCCTCAATATCTTTCCGGTGGTCTACTTTGCCGTCTCGCGCAGCCTGTTGGCCAGCGGTCAGCGGCTGGCGATTGTCGCTCGGGTGCACGGCGCCAGCGCCTGGCGTGCGTTCTGGCACATCACGCTGCCGATGCTTTCTCCGGCTCTGGCGGCGGGGATGCTGCTGGCGTTTACCCTGGCCATTGAAGAGTACGGCGTTCCGGCGGCCCTGGGATCGCGGGCAGGGCTGGTCATGCTGACCGTAGGCATTGAGAAAAAGCTCGCCGACTGGCCTGTCGATCTGCCCGGCGCGTCGCTGCTTTCGCTGCTGCTGATCGCGGTGGCGCTGCTGGCCTGGTGGCTGCAAAAACGGCTGACTGGCGATAAAGAGGTCACCAGCGTCACCGGCAAGCCGGGAGAAAATAGCGGGGCGGAGTTGGGCTGGCTGACGCTTCCGGCGGTGCTAGTGATGGCGGGCGTCGGGGGGCTGGCGGTGGTGATGCCGGGCGCGTCGATGGTGCTGACCAGCCTGATGAGCACGCTGTCGGGCGGTATCCACGCTGACAACGTTACCCTTCGTCATTTTGCCGCGCTGTTTGCTCAGCAGGGCGACGCGCTGTCGGCACTGGCAACCAGCCTTTCGCTGGCGCTGGCTTCGGCAGGGGTTGTCGGCCTGGTGGGGCTGCTCGCCGCCTGGCTGGTTGTGGTGCAAAAAATGAAGGGGAGCGCCTTTGTTGATGCGCTATCGCTGCTGCCGGCGGCGCTGCCGGGCGTGGTGGTGGGCGTCGGGCTGATTCTGCTGTGGAACCAGCCGTTCTGGCCGGTGTCCCCCTACAACACCTGGTTTATGCTGCTGCTTTCCTACTGCTGTCTGCTGCTGCCCTGGCCGGTGCGCTACGTCAGCAGCGCGCTGCGTCAGCTTGGCAATAATCTCGAACCCGCGGCGCGGGTGCACGGCGCAACGGCACTGCAGGCGCTGCGACTGATCGTTCTGCCGCTGGTCTTTCCCGCGCTGCTGGCGGCGATGCTGATGGTGTTCGCCGTTGCCTCCCGCGAGCTGGTGACCTCGTTGCTGCTTGCGCCGGCCGGGACGCAAACCGTCGCGGTGTTTATCTGGCGCCAGTTTGAGCAGGGCTCGGCGGGAGAGGGAATGGCAATGGCATCGCTGACGCTCTTTACCGGTCTGGGACTGATGCTCTGCGCGCTGGCGCTGATGCAGCGGGGCACGCGCGGATAAATACGATCGCACAAAATAGCTGGTCAGGCGGGAAAAACAGGCTATAAATGTCGGACACCGATTGCTGGAGGCATTGATGAGTCCCTTTTTAAGCGCCTATTTTTCTCGTCTGGGCTGGACGGGCACCCCGGACGTTTCACTTCACACCCTGCGCGAATTGCATATTCACCATAACGGCGCGATCCCCTTTGAAAATCTGGATGTGCTGCTGCCCAGAGAGATACATCTCGACGATCGCACCCTCGAAGAGAAGCTGATTCACGGTCGTCGCGGCGGCTACTGCTTCGAGCAAAACGGCCTGCTGGAAAGAGCGCTGCGCGAGATCGGCTTTACCGTGCGCAGCCTTCTGGGGCGCGTGGTGCTGGCCAATCCTCCGCATATGCCGCCGCGTACCCATCGGCTGCTGCTGGTGGAGGTGGAGGGAGAACGCTGGATTGCCGACGTTGGTTTCGGCGGCCAGACGCTGACCGCGCCGATTAAGCTGCTGGCGGATATAGAACAATCCACCCCGCACGGCGAATATCGCCTGATTTACGAAGGGGAAGAGTGGGCGCTGCAGTTCAGCCATCACGGCCACTGGCAGTCGATGTACCATTTTGATTTAGGTCGCCAGTACGCTTCCGACTATGTGATGGGCAACTTCTGGTCGGCGCACTGGCCGCAGTCGCACTTCCGCCATCATCTGCTGATGTGCCGCCACTTGCCGGACGGCGGCAAAATGACGCTGACCAATTTCCACTTTACCCATTGGGATAAAAACCACGTCGTCGAAAAGCTCGATTTAGCGGACGTTCCGGCGCTGTATGAGGCGCTGCAAACGCGTTTTGGCCTCGGCGTGGATGATGCCAAATACGGCTTTAGCGAAGCGGAGCTGGCGGCGGTGATGGCGGCGTTTGATACCCATCCCGAGGCCGGAAAATAAATATCGTACAGGAGCCGTTGGCTGGATAAGGGGTGACGGTCAAACGGGGATGTTACCCGGCTTGCGCTACGCATAGCCGGGCTACGGGGCGAGCCTGTCGCCCGGGTTAGGCGTTTTTGCCGCGACCCGGGATGATTGCGGATTTTGTTCAGCGTCTTGAACGTACCACCTGGTAGCGGCGGGTGAAATATTCAAACGGCGCGCTCCAGACGTGAACCAGTCGGGTGAACGGGAACAGCAGGAAAATCGTCATCCCCAGCACCAGATGCACGCGGAAAACAAAGGCCACGCCGCTGAGCATTTCTGACGAGCCGCCGCGGAAGGTGACGATGCCCTGCGCCCAGCCCACCAGCTTCATCATTTCACTGCCGTCCGGATACTGCGCCGAGAAAGGGATGGTGCTCAGCCCGAGCAGGCACTGAATCAGCAGAATGCTCATGATGATGATGTCCGGCGCGGTCGAGGTGGCGCGAACGCGCTGGTTGGTCAGACGACGCCAGAGCAAACCGGCGCCGCCAATCAGCGTCAGGACGCCGCAGACGCCGCCGAGCACCATCGCCATCTGCTGCTTGACCGCAATGGGTAAAAACCAGGCATACATCCAGTGCGGCGTTAACATGCCGAACAGATGACCAAAGAAAATGCCGAGTATGCCGATATGGAACAGATTCGACCAGATCACCATCCCGCGTTTATCCAGCATCTGGCTGGAGGAGGCGCGCCAGGTGTACTGGCCGTAGTCATAGCGCAGCCAGCTGCCGAGAAAAAAGACCGTCGCGCAGATGTAGGGGTAGATGTCGTAAAAAAAGACGTTCAGATACTGTATCATTTCGGGCCTCCCGCGCTGACGTCGACGTACTGCGGCGCCACGTCCTGGCTAAAGCGTCGTTGATATTGCTGTAACGGTGAGCTGTCACAGGCCGTGGCGTTGTCTTCGATAAATTTCACCTGTTCTTCTTCCCAGACCGCATCCAGCGCCTGCCGGGTGTCATCGCGGGACTCGTTGTTGACCTGCTGCGTGACACTGTCACTTGATAGCGGGATCCCGCCGAGGCTGAGCAGGGCGTCAAACAGCTGATACCAGGGGACACCGCGCTGCTTCAGCCGCCCGCCCAGCAGCGCCAGAATCGGCGCGACGTTTTGCAGACCTTCGCGCGCTTCGTTTTCCGGCAGGATGCTGAGGTATTCCAGATACAGCGGCAGGTGGTCGGGAAGCTCGCGACAGTTGAGCACCAGGCCCGCCTTTTCATACTGAGCGAGCAGGTCGACCATTGCCTGACCGCGGTCGCGAGACTCGGCGTGCACATGTTCAAACAGCAGCAGCGACGTAGCGCGGCCCCGGTCGAACACTTCGCACCATTCGGCCTGCTTGTCCAGCAGCGGGGCATTCAGCATCTCCGCGGCGAAGTCGTTGAGCACAGGGGCGTCGTGACGCACCATGCTCAGCACCTCGTCCTTGCACTGCCAAAGAAACTCATCCGGATACTCCATCAGCAGGCCGATCGATTTGAGGATTTGCATTATTCCCCCTCCGCTTTATCGCGTACTTCGGTGATGTTGATGGCGTCAATGCGGCTACTGTTGAACAGGTTGAATTTGGTGTCGGAGCCGTGGCAGCCGTCGCCGAAGGTAAAGCCGCAGCCGTTGCGCTCGGGGAAGGCGTCGCGCGCCATTTCGCGGTGGCTGGTCGGGATCACGAAGCGGTCCTCGTAGTTGGCGATCGCCAGATAACGGTACATCTCCTCGACCTGCTCAACGCTCAGGCCCACCTCCTCGATGGCGCGAGTATCGGTGACGCCTTCCACCGTTTGCGAGCGCATGTAGTGACGCATCGCCATCATGCGCTTCAGCGCGCGCAGTACCGGGCCGGTATCGCCCGCGCTGAGCATATTGGCGAGATACTGCACCGGAATACGCAGGCTTTCGATGGCCGGAAGCACGCCGTCGCTTTTCGGCAGACCGCCGGCGTCGGCGTAGGACTGAATCGGCGACAGCGGCGGCACGTACCAGACCATTGGCAGGGTGCGGTATTCCGGATGCAGCGGCAGCGCCAGCTTCCAGTCCATCGCCATTTTGTACACCGGCGAGCGCTGGGCGGCATCAATCACGTTTTGTGGAATCCCCTGTTTCAGCGCTTCTTCAATCACCGCCGGGTCGTGGGGGTTGAGGAACACCTCGCACTGCCGCTCGTAGAGGTCGGTTTCGCGCTCGGTGCTGGCGGCCTCTTCAATGCGGTCTGCGTCGTACAACAGCACGCCGAGGTAGCGGATACGTCCCACGCAGGTTTCTGAACAGACGGTGGGCTGTCCGGACTCGATACGCGGGTAGCAGAAGATGCACTTCTCCGATTTGCCGCTTTTCCAGTTGAAGTAGATTTTCTTGTACGGGCAGCCGCTGATGCACAGACGCCAGCCGCGGCATTTGTCCTGGTCGATCAGCACGATGCCGTCTTCTTCACGCTTGTAGATGGCGCCGCTGGGGCAGGTGGCGACGCAGCTCGGGTTCAGGCAGTGCTCGCACAGGCGCGGCAGATACATCATGAAGGTATTTTCAAACTGGCCGTACATCTCCTTCTGAATCTTGTCGAAGTTTCGGTCGCGGGCGCGCTTTTCAAACTCGCCGCCGAGCAGCTCTTCCCAGTTGGGGCCCCAGATGATTTTATCCATCCGCTTGCCGTCGATAAGCGAACGCGGACGGGCGGTGGGCAGGTGTTTTCCCTCCGGCGCGTTGTGCAGATGCTGGTAATCAAAGGTAAAGGGTTCATAGTAGTCGTCGATCTGCGGTATCACCGGATTGGCGAAAATTTTGGTGATGACGCCCATTTTGCCGCCCAGACGCGGGCGTATTTTGCCATTAACATCGCGCACCCAGCCGCCTTCCCACACCTCCTGATCTTCCCAGTTTTTCGGATAGCCAATGCCCGGTTTGGTTTCGACGTTGTTAAACCAGGCGTATTCCATCCCTTCGCGTCCGGTCCAGACGTTTTTACAGGTGACGGAGCAGGTGTGGCAGCCGATGCATTTATCGAGATTGAGAACCATACCGACCTGTGAACGTATTTTCATTTTTTCGCCTCCTGTACCCCATCGCGACCTTCGTCATCCAGCCAGTCAATATTTTTCATTTTGCGGATCATGATGAACTCGTCGCGGTTGGAGCCGACGGTGCCGTAGTAGTTGAAACCGTAAGCCAGCTGGGCGTAGCCGCCAATCATATGGGTCGGTTTCGGGCACACGCGGGTGACCGAGTTATGGATCCCGCCGCGCCGTCCGGTGACTTCCGAGCCCGGAATATTCATCAGGCGCTCCTGCGCGTGGTACATCATGGTCATCCCCGGCGGTACGCGCTGGCTGACCACCGCGCGGGCGGTGAGCGCGCCGTTGGCGTTGAAGGCCTCGATCCAGTCATTATCTTCAATACCCAGCTCGCGAGCGTCGGTTTCGCTGATCCACACGATCGGCCCGCCGCGCGACAGGGTCAGCATCAGCAGGTTTTCGCTGTAGGTGGAGTGGATGCCCCATTTCTGGTGCGGCGTCAGGAAATTGAGCGCTTTTTCCGGGAAGCCGTTAGGCGGAATCGCTTTCATCTGGCTGACGCTGCGGGTGTCAATGGGCGGACGATAAACCACCAGGCTTTCGCCAAAGGCGCGCATCCAGGGGTGATCCTGATACAGCTGCTGGCGGCCGGAAAGGGTGCGCCAGGGGATCAGCTCGTGGACGTTGGTATAGCCGGCGTTGTAGGAAACATGCTCGCTCTCGAGGCCGGACCAGGTCGGGCTGGAGATAATTTTGCGCGGCTGGGCCTGGATATCGCGGAAGCGAATTTTTTCATCCTCTTTATTCAGCGCCAGGTGCGTATGCTCGCGGCCGGTAAACTCGCCGAGCGCTTGCCAGGCTTTGACCGCCACCTGGCCGTTGGTTTCCGGGGCGAGGGCGAGGATCACTTCCGAGGCGTCAATGGCGCTGTCGATGCGCGGACGACCTTTGGCCGGGCCGTCAAGCTTGACGTAGTTAAGCTTGCCGAGGAAGTCGACCTCGTTCTGGGTGTTCCAGGTGATGCCTTTACCGCCGTTGCCCAGTTTGTCGAGCAGCGGCCCGAGGGAGGTAAAGCGCTCATACGTCGCCGGATAATCGCGCTCAACGACGGCAATCGACGGCGCGGTTTTACCCGGCGTCAGCTCGCATTCCCCTTTCCGCCAGTCCAGCACGTCGAAGGGCTGCGACAGCTCCGCCGGGGAGTCGTGCTGCAGCGGCACCAGCACAACGTCGGTCTCTTTATCGAGGTGGCCGACGCAGACCTCGGAGAAGGTTTTGGCGATATCTTTGTAAATTTCCCAGTCGCTTTTCGCCTCCCACGCCGGGTCAACGGCGGCGGAGAGCGGGTGGATAAACGGATGCATATCTGAGGTGTTCATATCGTCTTTTTCATACCAGGTGGCGGTCGGCAGAACGATATCGGAGAACAGGCAGGTACTGGACATGCGGAAATCGAGCGTCACCAGCAGGTCGAGCTTGCCTTCGATGGCCGCGGTCTGCCACTCCACCTCTTCGGGCTTCACGTCATCGCTGGCGCCCAGCTCATCGCCCTGAATACCGCTGTCGGTGCCCAGCAGATATTTGAGCATATACTCGTGGCCCTTGCCGGAAGAGCCCAGCAGGTTGGAGCGCCAGATAAACAGGTTACGCGGATGATTTTTGCCGTTATCCGGCTGTTCGCAGGCGAAGCGGATCTCGCCGGACTTCAGCGCCCGGGCGGTGTAGTCGGCGGGAGTCAGTCCGGCCGCGGCGGCCTGCGCCTTGATGGTCAGCGGGTTGACGCCCAGCTGCGGCGCGGAGGGCAGCCAGCCCATGCGCTCGGCGCGAACGTTAAAGTCGATCAGATGGCCGCTGAATTGGCTGGCATCGGCCAGCGGCGACAGCAGCTCCCGGGCGGTCAGCTTTTCATAGCGCCACTGGCTGGCGTGATTGTAAAAAAAGGAGGTGCTGTTCATCTGGCGCGGCGGACGATTCCAGTCAAGGGCGAACGCCAGCGGCAGCCAGCCGGTTTGCGGACGCAGCTTCTCCTGGCCGACATAGTGCGACCAGCCGCCGCCGCTCTGGCCGACGCAGCCGCAGAACACCAGCATATTGATCATCCCCCGGTAGTTCATATCCATGTGGTACCAGTGGTTGACGCCGGCGCCGAGGATAATCATCGACCGTCCGTGGGTTTTATGCGCGGTATCGGCAAATTCACGGGCGATCTGCTCGATGTGCTGGCGCGGGACGCCGGTAATCTGTTCGGCCCACGCCGGGGTATAGGCTTTCATCTCGCCGAAGTCCTGCGCGGCGTTGGGATCGTCTAAACCGCGATCGAGTCCGTAGTTGGCGAGAATCAGATCGTAGACGCTAACCACCAGGCCGGATTCACCGTTGGCCAGCGGGAGCTGCTTAACCGGCAGCTGATGCAGCGTCACCGGATCCTGCTTGATGCTGCGAAAGTGCGGGTTTTCGTTGCCGCCGAAGTAGGGAAAGCCCACCGTCACCACGTCGTCACGGCTATCCAGCAGCGATAGTTTGAGTTCAATGGCTTGCCCGGCGGCCTGCTGTTCAAGGTTCCATTTGCCTTTCTCTCCCCAGCGGAAGCCAATCGAACCGTTGGGCGCCACCAGTTCACCAGCGCTGTTATAGGCGACGGTTTTCCACTCCGGGTTATTGCTTTCGCCCAGCCCGTCAACCAGATCGGCGGCGCGGACCATCCTGCCGGGAACGTAGAAACCCTCCTCGCGACGCTCAAGCATCACCAGCATCGGCATATCGGTGTAGGTGCGGCAGTAGTTGAGGAAATAATCGCTCGGGTTATCAAGGTGAAACGTTTTGAGGATCGCGTGGCCCATCGCCATGGCCAGCGCGCTGTCGGTACCCTGTTTCGGCGCCAGCCACTGGTCGCTGAGCTTGGCTACCTCCGAAAAGTCCGGGGTAATCGCGATGGTTTTGGTGCCCTTGTAGCGCACTTCCGTAAAGAAGTGGGCGTCCGGGGTTCGGGTCTGCGGGACGTTGGAGCCCCAGGCGATAATATAGCTGGAGTTGTACCAGTCGGCGGACTCGGGAACGTCGGTCTGCTCGCCCCAGGTCATTGGCGAGGCGGGGGGAAGGTCGCAGTACCAGTCGTAGAAGCTCAGGCAGGTGCCGCCGAGCAGCGACAGATACCGGGTGCCGGCGGCGTAAGAGACCATCGACATCGCCGGGATCGGCGAAAAGCCCGCCACGCGGTCCGGGCCGTAGTTTTTGATGGTCCAGACGTTAGCTGCGGCAATCAGCTGGTTCAGCTCCTTCCAGCTTGAACGGATAAACCCGCCTTTGCCGCGTACCTGCTTGTAGCTGAGGGTTTTGACCGGGTCCTGCATGATGCTGTCCCACGCCTGCACCGGGTCCGGGTGCTGAGCCAGCGCTTCGCGCCATAGGGCAATCAGCCGCTTGCGCGCCAGCGGATACTTCAGGCGGTTAGCGCTGTAGAGGTACCAGGAGTAGCTTGCGCCGCGCGGGCAGCCGCGGGGTTCGTGGTTGGGCAGGTCCGGGCGGGTGCGGGGGTAGTCCGTTTGCTGAGTTTCCCAGGTGACCAGCCCGTTTTTGACGTAAATTTTCCAGCTGCAGGAGCCTGTGCAGTTCACGCCGTGCGTTGAGCGGACGATTTTGTCGAACTGCCAGCGCTGACGGTAGCTGTCTTCCCAGTCGCGGTTGGTGTTGTACACCTGACCGTGGCCGTTGGCAAAGCTCTCGCCTTTCTGCTTAAAGTAGCGAAAGCGATCCAGTAGTTTACTCATGACCTTCCTCCTGCTCCGATAATGTCCGGCCTGAAAAGACCGTACGATCCCCAGGCCGGATAGGGCGTCAGCCGCCACCCGATGAATATGCCGTTATTGTTTTGCCGGTTTACGACGGCCGTAGACCAGCCAGGTCACCAGCACGCAAACCACGTAGAAAACCAGGAAGACCTTCATCGCCCCGACCGGGGAGCCGGTCATCGCCAGCGAGGTACCGAAGGCTTTAGGGATAAAGAAGCCACCAATCGCGCCGATGGCGGAGATAAAGCCGAGCGCCGCCGCGGTGTCGGTCACCGCTTCGTGCTGGGCCTGTTCGTCGCTGCCGCCGCGTTTCTTCACGCTGTCGAGGGTGATTTGGCGAAAGATCACGGCGATCATCTGGAAGGTGGAACCGCTGCCGAGACCGGCGGTCAGGAACAGCCCCATAAACACCACGTAAAAGGCGAGAAAACTGCCTGAGCCGCTGCCGGGGAGGGTGAGAAACAGCAGGCCGGTGAACAGCGCCATCAGCACAAAGTTCACCAGCGTGACCCGTACGCCGCCGAGACGGTCGGATATAATCCCGCCGAAAGAACGCGCCAGCGCGCCAATAAACGGCCCGAAGAAGGCCAGCTTAAGGATGTTAACATCAGGGAACTGCGTTTTCGCCAGCATGGCGAAACCGGCGGAGAAGCCGATAAACGAGCCAAAGATGGCCAGATAGAGCAGGCTCAGCAGCCACATATGCGGGCGTTTCAGCACCGGCAGCTGCTCGCGAATCGAAGCCTTTGAGCTGGCGATGTCGTTCATTCCTACCCAGGCGGCGAAGGTGGCTATCACCAGCAGCGGAACCCAGACGAGGGCGGCGTTGCTCAGCGCGAGAAGAGAGCCATCCTCCTGAGGCACGCCATGGATGCCAAGAAAAGCGAAGATGGGCAGAAAAATCGCCGCCGGCGCGATCATCTGCATCACGCTGACGCCGAGATTGCCGAGGCCGCCGTTGATACCCAGCGCGCTGCCCTGTTTCGCTTTGGGAAAGAAAAAACTGATATTTCCCATGCTGGAAGCAAAGTTCGCGCCGGCAAAACCGCACAGCAGGGCAATGGTGATAAATACCCAGAATGGAGTAGCGGGGTTTTGAATGGCGATACCCAGCCAGATACAGGGCACCACCAGAATAATCGTGCTTAATACCGTCCAGTAGCGCCCGCCAAATATAGGTACCATAAAGGAGTAGGGGACGCGTAATATTGCGCCGGAAAGCGAGGGCAGAGCGGTTAATAAAAAGAGCTGATCGGTGGTGAAATTAAATCCGACTTTATTGAGATTGACGGCGACGGCGCTGAATAGCATCCAGACGCAAAAGGCGAGTAGCAAACAACCTACGGAAATGCAAAGATTTCTGCGCGCTATTTGCTTTCCCTTATTCTCCCAAAACGCCGCATTTTCTGGTTTCCACTCTTTTAAAAGATAATGATTCTTTTTCTCATTTTTGCTCAGCATATTGCCCTCGAATGAACAGTAACCCGTCAAAAAAGAATAAACTGGTAAAACAGCAAATTAATAAAAGAAATAAAATCAGGGGATGGGGATGTATCTGTTGTAATAAATGAAGAATAGATAAGAAAAGCGCGCCGAAAGAAGACGCGCGAATATTAGCTCAGTATTATTTGTTACTAAATGTAACTTAAAATTAAAAAAGTTCCATCGAGATAGAATAATTGATATGCCGATTGAAGGCGGCATCATCTATTTCCTGCATTCCCAGCGCATAAATACCGTCGAGGCCGCAGACGAGAGCAATGAGCCGCCAGGCAATGCTTTCCATATCGTCCCTTGGCTTAAACTCACCGGCAGCGGTTCCCTGGCGGATGATCTTCATGGTCTCTTCATGCCACATGTTCATGGTAAGCAGATAGGCCCCCTTGATATCGCTGTCGCTATCGGCCAGCAGCTGCGCTTCGCGCCACAGGCGAATGTATGGCTCAAGCCTGCCGTCGTCGCTGCCCACCATAGAAAACAGGCGTTCACGCCATGTGGCGTCGTCGGCGACCAGCGGCATATCCATCATTTCGCGGATCAACCGTATGAAGGCATGGGCTTTTAGCTCGCCCGCGGAGGTGAAATGGTGGTGCAGCTGACCGGCGGAGACGCCGGCTTCGGCGGCAATCTGGCGGACGGTCATAGCGCTAAATCCGCCCCGAAGCGCCACGCGCATGGCTGCCAGCACAATAACTTCCCGACGCGCATCGCGATTTAAGTAGCCCATAACGTTAGTGACCCCGGTTTTTTTGGCGATAGTAACAAAAAGTTGGACACTCGTTCAACAATCCGGCAGGATCCGTTTCCTGGACGCTTGTCCAGTTTTAATGTTGAGGGAAAGTAGTATGTCTCGGCAATGGTTGACGCTGATGGCGATTTTGTTGGTTTATATTCCGGTGGCGATTGACGCCACTGTTCTCCATGTGGCTGCGCCAACGCTCAGCGTAGCGCTGGGGACCAGCGGTAACGAGCTGCTGTGGATTATTGATATTTATTCGCTGGTAATGGCCGGTATGGTGCTGCCTATGGGCGCATTGGGCGATAAAATTGGCTTTAAACGGCTGCTGCTGCTCGGCAGCGGTATTTTTGGCACCGCGTCGCTGGCGGCGGCGTTTTCGCCCACGGCAGAGACGCTGATTGCATCCCGCGCGCTGCTGGCGGTGGGGGCGGCAATGATCGTGCCTGCGACCCTGGCCGGGATCCGCAGCACCTTTTCGCAGGCGCACCAGCGTAATATGGCGCTTGGTCTGTGGGCAGCTGTCGGTTCCGGCGGCGCGGCGTTCGGTCCGCTGGTTGGCGGCATGCTGCTGGAGCATTTTTACTGGGGATCGGTTTTCCTGATCAACGTGCCGATCGTCCTGCTGGTGATAGCGATTAATGCCAAAGTGGTGCCGCGTCAGCCCGCGCGGCGCGAGCAGCCGCTTAATCTATTCCAGGCGCTGATCCTGATCGCCGCCATTTTGATGCTGGTCTTTAGTGCCAAAACGGCGCTCAAAGGGCAAATGGCGCTGTGGTTAACCGGGCTGGTGGCACTATCTGGCGCCGCGATGCTGTTCTGGTTCGTGCGCAAACAGCTCTCGGCATCGCGTCCCATGGTCGATATGCGCCTGTTTACCCATCGCATTATTTTAAGCGGCGTGATGATGGCGATGACCGCGCTGATTACGCTGGTGGGTTTTGAACTGCTGATGGCCCAGGAGCTGCAGTTTGTGCACAGCAAAACGCCTTTTGAAGCCGGGCTGTTTATGCTGCCGGTGATGGTGGCGAGCGGTTTCAGCGGGCCCATTGCCGGCATGCTGGTATCGCGGCTGGGGCTGCGCGAGGTCGCCACCGGCGGAATGCTGCTCAGCGCCCTGAGCTTCCTCGGCCTGTCGATGACCGATTTCAGTACTCAGCAGTGGCAGGCCTGGGGACTGATGACGCTGCTGGGCTTCAGCGTCGCCAGCGCGCTGTTGGCCTCCAGCTCGGCGATCATGGCCGCCGCGCCGAAGGAAAAAGCGGCGGCGGCAGGGGCCATCGAAACCATGGCCTATGAGCTGGGCGCGGGACTGGGGATTGCCCTGTTTGGCCTGATCCTGACCCGCAGCTACACCTCGTCAATTGTTCTGCCGGGTGGAATTGAGGGCGCGGCGGCGGAGCAGGCGTCGTCCTCCATCAGCGAGGCGATTAAGCTGGCGCAGTCGCTGCCCGCCATACCGGCGCAAAGCCTGCTTGAAGCGGCGAAGGCGGCGTTTATTCATTCGCACAGCATCGTGCTGGCGACGGCTGGCGTCCTGCTTCTGCTGCTGGCGGCCGGCATCTGGCGTAGTCTGGCAAAAGCGCCTGAGCTGAATTAACCCTTACAGCTGAAGAGAAAGCGCCATCGCCGCCCGCCGTAGCGGGGCGAGGGCTTTCTCTTTCAGCGCGGCGGCGTTGGTATAGCCTGCCGGAACGCTAACGTTAAGCGCCGCCACCACCTGGCCGCTGCGGGAGAGCAGCGGTACCGCCAGCGAACATAATCCCACCTCAATTTGCCGGTCAGCGAGCGCGTAGCCCTGCATGCGCACTCTGGTGATTTCCTGCCGTAAACCCGGCATATCGCATAGCGTATACGGGGTATAGCGGATCAGATTGGCTCGTGACAGTGTCACTTCAAGCTGTTCTTCCGGCAACGCGCTAAGCAGCACGCGTCCCATCGACGTGGCCCACGCAGGCAGACGGCTGCCGCGGCCGATATCCACGCTGAGCAGGTTATTCACCGCCGCTCTGGCAATATACAGGACGTTATCGCCGTCCAGCGTGGCGGCGGAGCAGGATTCTCCGAGGTTTTTGCCCAGATTATCCAGGGCGCTCTGCGCGACTTTCGCCAGCGGCGTTCCGGCCAGGTAGGCGTGGCCCACCGCCAGCACGCGGGGGAGCAGCTCATAGCTGCGGCCATCCGGGCTATGCACCATACCCAGCGCGGCGAGGGTATAGAGGCAGCGGCGCACAGCCGCGCGGGAGATCTGCGTTTTCTGGCTAAGCTGGGAGATGGTCAGGCGCTGCCGCTGCGGGGTAAACGCGTTAAGGACTTCCAGCCCGCGCGCCAGGGACAGCATAAAGTTAGGGTCGTGTTCAGACTGGCGGGCGCTGAGAGTACCTGGTTTTTTTTCGCTCATACAACCCCTCTTTTATTGAAGATAAAAGTTCATGGGGCATCACTATATCGCGGGTGAAAAACGCGGCGATTCCTTGTTCTGGTTTTACCACGTCGATCACATTATTAACCCCAATTTAACAACCGCGTCGATAATCGCACAACATTTCGATTATCGCCGTTGACCGTCACGATTGGGCAGACCTATTGTCAACAGAATCGTTACCCCGCGTTATGAACAGGGGTATGAAAAGTTATGTATTTCATCACCAGGAAAAAAAGATGACCGCGACCATTGAACGTATTGAAAGCTGGCTGGTAGATATCCCGACCATTCGACCGCACAAACTCTCCATGACCACGATGGGCTGTCAGACGCTGGCGATCGTCCGCATAACCCGTTCGGACGGGATTTGCGGTATTGGCGAAGCCACTACCATCGGTGGATTGAGCTACGGCGTGGAGAGCCCGGAAGCCATCGTGTCGGCGATTAATCATTACCTGACGCCGCTGCTCAAGGGCCAGGCGGCCGATAATCTGAATGTCCTGACCGCGCGGATGAACGGCGCGGTTAAAGGCAATACCTTTGCCAAATCAGCGATCGAAACCGCGCTGCTGGATGCGCAGGGTAAGGCGCTTGGCCTGCCGGTTTCCGCGCTGCTTGGCGGCGCGCTGACGACCTCGCTGCCGGTTCTCTGGACGCTGGCGAGCGGCGATACCGAGAAAGATATTGCCGAGGGGGAAAGGCTGCTGGCGGAGCGTCGCCATCGCGCGTTTAAGCTAAAAATCGGCGCGCGCGAACTGGCGACGGATCTGCGCCACACCCGCGCGATTGTTGAAGCCCTGGGCGATCGGGCCAGCATCCGCGTCGACGTGAATCAGGCGTGGGAAGCCACCGTCGCGGCAAAGGGCTGCCGCGAGCTGGCGGCGATGGGTGTCGATCTGATTGAACAGCCGGTCAGCGCTCAGGACAACGCTGCGCTGGTGCGCCTCAGCCATCACATCGACGCGACTATTCTGGCCGATGAAGCGGTAGCGACCCATTACGAAGGCTATCGCCTGGCGCAGCAGGGATTCAGCGGGGCCTATGCGCTGAAGATTGCCAAAGCGGGCGGGCCAAACAGCGTGCTGGCGCTGGCGAAGGTGGCGCAAGCGGCGGGAATTGGGCTTTACGGCGGCACGATGCTTGAGGGGACCGTTGGCACACTGGCCTCGCTGCACGCCTGGTCGACGCTACCCCTACAGTGGGGCAGCGAGATGTTTGGCCCGCTATTGCTGAAGGACGATATTGTCAGCGTGCCGCTAACGTTCGCCGAAGGCGAGGTGACGCTACCGCAAGCGCCGGGTCTTGGCGCTGAACTGGATGAAGACAAACTGCGCTTCTATAGCCGCAAAGGATAATGGAGGATTTTTATGCTATTTAAAGTCGATATGACCGTGAATATTCCGCTGGGATTTCCTGCCGACGAAATTGAGGAAATTAAGCAGCGAGAAAAAAAGTATTCACAACAACTTCAGCGCGAAGGTAAATGGCGACATATCTGGCGCGTCGCCGGCCTTTACGCCAATGTCAGTATTTTCGATGTGAAAGATGCTGAAGAGCTGCATCAAATTTTAATGGCTCTACCATTATATCCCTTTATGCAAATTCGCGTGGAGGCGCTCTGTCGTCATCCCTCCTCGATTCGCGAAGACGACCGTTAATAAAAAATAATAACTAACCTCGCGCCGAAACTATTCGGCGAATATCCTACAACGATAAGTGAGAAATATTATGAGTAATGCATTCGTACAACAAGATGCTGTGCAACATTTATTGCGTGAAAGTGCGGGTTTAAATGCAACCGGCGGTGACGAGCGTTTTAAAATGATTGTTCATCGTCTGCTGGAAAACCTCTGCACGCTGATTGATGACTATAACGTCACTGAAGAAGAGTTCTGGCATGCGGTGAATTATCTGCATGAATTAGGCGGCCGCCAGGAAGCGGCACTGCTGGCGGCGGGCCTCGGCCTTGAACACTTCCTCGACCTGCGCCAGGACGCGATTGATGCCGCAGCGCAGCGGGAAACCGGCACCCCTCGTACCATTGAAGGCCCGCTGTACGTGGCGAATGCGCCGCTGGCAGACGGACATACCCGCATGGATGATGGTAAAGATGCGGGGGAGGTGATGTGGCTTTATGGCCAGGTTCGCGACACCCAGGGCCACCCGGTAGCTAACGCTATCGTTGATATCTGGCATGCCAATACCCTCGGGAACTACTCTTTCTTCGATCAAAGCCAGAGTGAATATAATCTGCGTCGCCGCATTCGTACCGGCGCCGATGGCTGCTATAGCGTGCGCAGCATTCTGCCATCCGGCTACGGCTGCCCGCCGGATGGGCCAACGCAAAAACTCCTTGACCAGCTGGGGCGTCACGGTAATCGTCCGGCGCATATCCACTTCTTCGTTTCCGCGCCGGGTCATAAACATTTGACCAGCCAAATCAATCTCAACGGCGACAAATACCTGTGGGATGATTTCGCGTTCGCTACCCGCGACGGCCTGATTGCCGATCCGGTAAAAGTCAGCGACCGCGAGCTTATTCAGCGGCGTGAGCTGGAAGGTGAACATACCGAAGTGCGCTTTGATTTTACTCTGTGTAAAGCGCTTAACGCCGATGAAGAACACCGCGGTACGCGCCTGCGTGCGCAGGAGTAACGCGCGGCGTTAATTCTCTTCTCCGGCCAGGCCGTGGTCGGAGAATAAAGCGAAATTGCGACTTCACCGTTTTTCTATTCCTGAATTATGCAGGAGGGCCGACTCATGCAAAAAATGTTCACCACATTAAAAGATAAAATCAACAATGCATTAATTGTTGATCGTGAAAAACATATTTATCGCTGCCATCGCTCAATATTTACCGATCCGCAGCTATTTGATTTTGAAATGAAGCATATTTTTGAAGGGAATTGGCTGTTCCTTGCTCATGAAAGCCAGATTGCGCAGCCTGGAGATTATTACACCCTGACCCTTGGGCGCCAGCCGGTAATAATAACGCGCGATAAAAAGAACGAACTACATGCGCTAATTAACAGCTGCGCCCATCGCGGGGCGATGCTATGTCGTCGCAAAACCGGTAATAAAAGTTCATTTACCTGTCCGTTTCACGGCTGGACGTTCAGTAATAACGGCAAGCTTTTAAAAGCCAAAGATGAAAGTACCGGCGGTTACCCGGAGACTTTCAAGCATGAAGGCTCCCACGACTTAAAGAAGCTGCCGAGGTTTCAATCCTATCGCGGCTTCCTGTTCGGCAGCCTGAATGCCGATGTGCAGCCGCTGGAGGCGTACCTGGGCGAAACCTGCAAAATTATCGACCTGATCGTGGACCAGGCGCCGGAAGGGCTGGAGGTGCTTAACGGATCGTCGAGCTATGTATACGAAGGCAACTGGAAGCTAGGGGCGGAAAACGGTGCTGACGGCTATCACGTTAGCGTGGTCCACTGGAACTACGCTTCCACCATGTCGCGCCGCAACTACGAAGCGGAAGGGACGCACGCGGTAGACGCAAACGGCTGGTCGAAAAGCGTCGGCGGCGGTTACGGCTTTGATAATGGGCATATGCTGCTGTGGACCCGGGTGCTGAACCCGGAAGTGCGGCCGGTCTACGAACATCGTGAACGGCTGCAGGCGGAATTCGGCGAGTCTCGCGCCGGGCAGATGGTCAACGAAACGCGCAACCTGTGCCTCTATCCAAACGTCTATCTGATGGATCAGTTTTCGACGCAGATCCGCGTGATACGCCCCATCGCGGTGGATAAAACCGAAGTCACCATCTGGTGCTTTGCGCCGAAGGGCGAATCTGACCAGGCGCGGGCGCTGCGTATTCGCCAGTATGAGGACTTTTTTAACGTCAGCGGCATGGGAACGCCTGACGATCTGGAAGAGTTCAGCGCCTGCCAGCGCGGCTATCTCGGGGAAAATCTCGCATGGAGCGACCTCAGCCGCGGGGCGCTACATTGGGTCGATGGTCCGGACGAACACGCCCGGCAGGCCGGCTTGCGGCCGCTGCTGAGCGGCGTGAAATCGGAAGACGAAGCTTTGTATATCGCCCACCATCATCACTGGCAAAACGTGATGCTGGCGGCGCTGGAAGCAGAGCAGCGGCGTTACGAGCAGTCGATCACACAACGCGTGGAGGTGGTCTGATGCTCACTCTCGAACAGGTTCGCCAGTTTCTCTATTACGAAGCCCGCCTGCTTGACGACCGCCTGTGGGATGAGTGGCTGAACTGCTACAGTCCACAGGTGGTGTACTGGATGCCCGCCTGGGGGGATGACGACAAGCTCACCCGCGATCCTCAGCGTGAAATTTCGCTGATCTATTACCCGAGCCGCGACGGCCTCGAAGACCGGGTTTACCGCATCAAAACCGAGCGCTCAGGGGCCAGCACCCCGGAACCGCGCACCACCCATATGATCGGCAACGTTGAACTGCTTGGCGAAACCGAACAGGGCATGGAAGTACGCTACAGCTGGGTCACCTACTGTCACCGGTATCAGCAGACGGATACCTGGTTTGGTTCGACCTGCTGCACGCTGAGTGAGGACTCCGGCAAACCGCAAATCATCCGTAAAACCGTGCGCCTGAATAACGATTACATCCGTCAGGTGATTGACGTTTACCATATTTAAGAGGCACTTATGACCTTTAATATTGCTCTCAATTTTGAAGACGGCATCACCCGCTTTATTCAGTGTAACACCGGGGAGAAAGTTCTCGATGCCGCCTATCGTCAGCAGGTCAATCTGCCGATGGATTGTTCGGACGGCGTTTGCGGCACCTGCAAGTGCCGCTGCGTCAGCGGCGAATATGGCCTGGGCGATGAGTTTCTTGAAGAGGCGCTCAGCGAAGAGGAAGCCGCAGAGCGCCAGGTGCTGACCTGCCAGATGGTGCCAACCAGCGATTGCGTCATTGATGTACCGGCGGCGGCAGCCCGCTGCAAGACCGCGCTGGCGAGCGTGGGCGCGACGGTGAAAGCGGTCAATCTCCTGTCAGACACCGCCATTGAGCTGGCGATCGTGCTGGATGAACCGATGGACTTCCTGGCGGGTCAGTACATCAATATTCAGGTTCCCGGAACGCCGCAGGTTCGCGCCTATTCGTTTAGCTCCCTGCCGGGTGGGCGTGAGGGGCGCTTCCTGATCCGTAACGTGCCCGGCGGATTGATGAGCCAGTGGCTGACGCAGCGGGCCATTCCTGGCGATCGTCTGACGCTAAGCGGCCCGATGGGCAGCTTTTACCTGCGCGGCGGCGAGCGCCCGCTGCTACTGCTGGCGGGGGGCACCGGCTTAGCGCCGCTGCTATCAATGCTGCAAACGCTGGCCAGCCAGCGCAGCACCCGACCCATCACCTTGCTCTATGGCGTGACCCGCGACGGCGATCTGGTGAAAACTGACGAGCTTGAGGCATTTACCGGTCAGCTTCCCGCGTATCGCTGGCTGCCGGTGGTTGCCGATGCGCAAAGCCAATGCCCGCAGCGCGGTTTTGTTACCGAACATCTTAATGACGCAATACTCAACAACGGGGATGTGGATATCTATCTGTGCGGGCCCCCACCGATGGTCAATGCGGTAGCCACGGCGCTGCGCGAGAGAGGAATTTCGCCGTCGGGGTTCTGGTATGAAAAATTTATCGCCAGCCAGAGCGCGGCGGCATAAGGAGCAACGATGCGATTTAACCATAAAGTTGTGGCCATTACCGGCGCCGCGCAGGGGATTGGCCGACAGACCGCAGAGCAAGCGGCGCGTGAGGGCGCGCGGCTGCTGTTGATTGACCGCTCTCGCTATGTTCATGAACTGGCGGCGGCGCTGAACGACGCCGGTAGCCAGGCGCTGGCGCTGGAAGCCGATCTTGAACAATGGGAAAGCACCGAGCGGGCTTTTGCCGACGGCGTGGCCCATTTTGGCCACCTGGATGTATTAATTAACAACGTCGGCGGCACCATTTGGGCGCGGCCGTTCGCGGAATATCAGCCGGAGCAGATAGAGAAGGAGATTCGCCGCTCGCTGTTTCCGACCCTGTGGGGCTGTCGGGCTGCGCTACCGTGGATGCTGAAGCAGGGCAAAGGCAGTATCGTTAATATTTCGTCGGTGGCGACGGCGGGCGTGAATCGGGTGCCTTATTCCGCAGCGAAAGGCGGCGTTAATGCGCTGACCCGTTCGCTAGCCCTTGAATATAGCGCAAACGGGATCCGCATTAACGCCGTGGCGCCGGGGGGCACCGAGGCGCCTGCGCGCCGGACGCCGCGGAATGAGGAGCTGCCGTCGGCGCAGGAGCAGGCGTGGTATCAGCAGGTGGTCGATCAGACGGTGGCCAGCAGCCTGATGCATCGCTACGGTACGCTGGCGGAGCAGGCCAATGCCATCCTGTTTCTCGCCAGCGATGAGGCCAGCTATATCACAGGCGTGACGCTGCCGGTCGCCGGCGGCGATCTCGGTTAGCGCCGGGTCGCCTGCCAGCAAAGCAGGGAGCCGGCGCACACCATTCCGGCTCCCTGCCAGAACGACCACGACAGCGCGGCGCTGAGCAGTGCCGCCGCCAGCGCCGAGGAGAGCACCGGCGTAAAGTAGGAGGCGGCGGCCAGCAGGCTGACGTTGCCGTGCAGGATCCCGACGTTCCACGCCGCGTAGCCTAATCCCAGGGCAACGGACAGCGCGATCAGTTTGGCTATCACCGGCCAGCTAAAGACCATGGGCGGCTGTTCGCTGAACAGGAACTTTAGCCACAGGGTCAGGGCGGTAAGCAGAACAAAAAGGGTAATCCCGTTTTTGCCCTTCGCGTATTTAGCGGTGACCGTGCAGTAGGCCGCCCAGATAAACGCGCCGATGAACGCCAGAATATAGCTCAGCGGGCTGGAAACCACGTTGCGGATAATTTCATCTACATTCAGACCATGCTCACCGCCTAATACCCAGGTGACGCCGAATAAAGCGAGAAATAATCCCGGAATAACCAACCAGCTGCTTTTTTGGCCGTTAAACAGAATGGCGAATAAAATCGTCAGGCTGGGCCACAGATAATTAACCATGCCCACTTCAATAGCCTGCTGGCGGCTACCGGCTAATCCGACCGACAGCGCCAGGCAAATTTCATAGCTGACGAACAGCAGGCTCCCTGCCAGTAAATAGGGGCGAGGGATCTGACGTATTTGCGGGAAGCCGACGGTAAAGATCAGCAAAAGGCCGCTCAGGCTGTAGATCATCGCCGCGCCGCCCACCGGACCAAGCCCTTCGCTTACGCCACGAATCAGCCCGACCATGGTGCTCCACAAGACGATAGCGGCCAATCCAATGAGCGTGGCTCTCTTCTTCTCCATATTTAACCTGATGTTGGTTCAAACGCAGTCGGGTTTTATAACACTTTTTTTTCGCTTCCGGGGGATATTTTCCTCCGCGCTTAATCCCAATGGAGTAACGAAATTCAACGTGGCTGACTATTAAGGGGTCATGGGTTCAGGACATTGATTTGACGCAAATAAAACAGGGTTATTGCTGTTAATTTCCACTCCCGCAATGAATAAACATCCCGCATGGAGGGGAACAATGGACGTCAGCCGCAGAAAGTTTTTTAAAATCTGCGCAGGCGGTATGGCCGGAACAACAGCCGCTGCATTGGGTTTTGCGCCCAAAATGGCCCTGGCTCAGGCGCGTAATTACAAATTGCTGCGCGCCAAAGAGATCCGCAACACCTGCACATACTGCTCCGTGGGCTGCGGGCTATTAATGTATAGCCTGGGCGACGGCGCGAAAAACGCGAAAGAAGCGATTTACCACATTGAAGGTGACCCGGATCATCCGGTGAGCCGCGGCGCGCTGTGCCCGAAAGGCGCGGGGTTGCTTGACTATGTTCATAGCGACAACCGCCTGCGCTATCCGCAGTACCGCGCGCCGGGTTCGGATACATGGCAGCGCATCTCCTGGGATGACGCGTTTACCCGCATCGCCAAACTGATGAAAGCCGACCGCGACGCCAATTTTATTGAAAAGAACGAACAGGGCGTGACGGTTAACCGCTGGCTGTCCACCGGGATGTTATGTGCCTCTGCGGCCAGTAATGAAACCGGCATGCTGACGCAAAAATTTGTGCGCTCCCTCGGCATGCTGGCGGTAGACAACCAGGCGCGCGTCTGACACGGACCAACGGTAGCAAGTCTTGCTCCAACATTTGGTCGCGGTGCGATGACCAACCACTGGGTTGATATCAAAAACGCTAACGTCGTGGTGGTGATGGGCGGTAACGCCGCCGAAGCCCATCCGGTGGGATTCCGCTGGGCGATGGAGGCGAAAAACAACAACGATGCGACGCTGATTGTCGTCGACCCGCGCTTTACGCGCACGGCGTCGGTGGCCGATATCTATGCGCCTATTCGCTCCGGCACGGACATTACGTTCCTGTCGGGCGTGCTGCTGTACCTGATCGAAAATAACAAAATCAATGCCGAGTACGTTAAACACTACACCAACGCCAACCTGCTGGTGCGCGACGATTTTGCCTTCGAAGATGGCCTGTTCAGCGGCTACGATGCCGAAAAGCGTCAGTACGATAAATCGTCGTGGAACTATCAGTTCGACGAAAACGGCTACGCCATGCGCGACGAGACGCTGCAGCATCCGCGCTGCGTCTGGAACCTGCTGAAGCAGCACGTTTCGCGCTATACGCCGGAGGTGGTGGAGAATATCTGCGGTACGCCAAAGGCGGACTTCCTCAAAGTGTGCGAAGTGCTGGCGTCAACCAGCGCGGCGGACCGAACCACCACCTTCCTTTACGCGCTGGGCTGGACGCAGCATACCGTCGGGGCGCAGAACATCCGTACCATGGCGATGATTCAACTGCTGCTCGGCAATATGGGGATGGCGGGCGGCGGCGTCAACGCGCTGCGCGGGCACTCCAATATTCAGGGGCTAACCGATTTAGGCCTGCTCTCGACCAGCCTGCCGGGCTACCTGACGCTGCCGTCGGAACAGCAGACGGATCTGCAAAGCTATCTCGCCGCCAATACGCCGAAGGCGACGCTGGCCGAACAGGTGAACTACTGGAGCAACTATCCGAAGTTCTTCGTCAGCCTGATGAAATCGTTCTACGGCGACGCGGCGCAAAAAGAGAACGACTGGGGCTTCCACTGGCTGCCGAAATGGGACCAGGCTTACGACGTTATCAAATATTTCAATATGATGGATAACGGTAACGTCACGGGCTATATCTGCCAGGGCTTCAATCCGGTGGCTTCGTTCCCGGACAAAAACAAGGTGGTCCGCAGCCTGAGCAAGCTGAAGTACATGGTGGTTATCGACCCGCTGGTGACCGAAACGTCGACCTTCTGGCAAAACCACGGCGAGTCGAACGATGTTGACCCGGCGGCGATTCAGACCGAAGTGTTCCGCCTGCCGTCCACCTGCTTCGCCGAAGAGGATGGTTCAATCGCCAACTCCGGGCGCTGGCTGCAGTGGCACTGGAAAGGCCAGGACGCGCCGGGCGAAGCGCGCAACGACGGCGAAATTCTGGCCGGCATTTACCACCGTCTGCGCGAGCTGTATCGCACCGAGGGCGGCAAAGGCGTCGAGCCGCTGCTGAAGATGGGGTGGCACTACAAGCAGCCGGATCGTCCGGAATCAGAAGAGGTCGCGAAAGAGAACAACGGCTACGCGCTGGCGGATCTCTTCGACGCTAACGGCGCGCCGCTGGCGAAGAAGGGCCAGCTGTTGAACAGCTTCGCGCTGCTGCGCGATGACGGTACCACCGCGTCGTCCTGCTGGATCTATACCGGCAGTTGGACCGAGCAGGGCAACCAGATGGCCAACCGCGATAACGCCGATCCGTCAGGCCTCGGCAACACGCTCGGCTGGGCATGGGCGTGGCCGCTCAACCGGCGCGTGCTGTACAACCGCGCGTCGGCGGATATTAACGGCAAGCCGTGGGATGCGAAGCGGATGCTGATCCAGTGGAACGGCAGCAAGTGGGTTGGCAACGATATTCCGGACTTCAATACCGCGCCGCCGGGCAGCAAAACCGGGCCGTTTATTATGCAGCCGGAAGGACTGGGGCGCCTGTTTGCCCTGAATAAGCTGGCGGAAGGTCCGTTCCCGGAACACTACGAGCCGATGGAAACGCCGCTTGGCACCAACCCGCTGCACCCGAACGTGGTCTCCAGCCCGGTGGTGCGCCTGTATGAAAAGGATGCCCTTCGTTTAGGTAAGAAGGATAAATTCCCGTACGTCGGCACCACCTATCGCCTGACCGAGCATTTTCATACCTGGACCAAGCATGCGCTGCTCAATGCGATTGCGCAGCCGGAACAGTTTGTCGAAATCAGCGAAGGTCTGGCGAAAGCGAAGGGGATTGCCAACGGCGATCGGGTGACGGTCAGCAGCAAGCGCGGCTTTATTCGCGCGGTAGCGGTGGTGACGCGTCGTCTGCAAACGCTCAACGTTAACGGCCAGCAGGTAGAAACCGTCGGGATCCCGCTGCACTGGGGTTTTGAAGGGGTAGCCCGCAAAGGTTACATCGCCAATACCCTGACGCCAAACGTCGGGGATTCCAACTCGCAAACGCCGGAGTACAAGGCGTTTCTGGTCAACATCGAGAAAGCGTAAGGAGCGAATGCATGGCGATGGAAACCCAGGACATTATCAAACGCTCCGCCACCAACCCGATCACGCCCGCGCCGCGCGCGCGGGATTTTAAGGCGGAAGTGGCGAAGCTGATCGATGTCTCCTCCTGCGTAGGCTGTAAAGCCTGCCAGGTGGCCTGTTCCGAGTGGAACGATATCCGCGATGAGGTTGGGCACTGCGTCGGGGTGTACGACAACCCCGCCGATCTGAGCGCCAAATCCTGGACGGTAATGCGCTTTAGCGAAACCGAACAGAACGGCAAGCTGGAGTGGCTGATACGCAAAGACGGCTGCATGCACTGCGAGGCTCCGGGCTGCCTGAAGGCGTGCCCGTCCGCCGGGGCGATTATTCAGTACGCTAACGGCATCGTCGACTTTCAGCAGGAGAACTGCATCGGCTGCGGCTACTGCATCGCCGGGTGCCCCTTTAACGTCCCGCGCCTCAATAAAGAGGATAACCGGGTCTATAAGTGCACCCTGTGCGTTGACCGGGTCAGCGTCGGCCAGGAACCGGCCTGCGTGAAAACCTGCCCAACCGGCGCG
The DNA here is from genome assembly GCF_040064585.1 of Klebsiella sp. CN_Kp113. NCBI lineage: Bacteria > Pseudomonadati > Pseudomonadota > Gammaproteobacteria > Enterobacterales > Enterobacteriaceae > Klebsiella > Klebsiella sp. CN_Kp113. The sequence continues at coordinate 33,866 of NZ_JBEAID010000023.1, forward strand.
ATTCACTTCGGCAGCAAGAAAGAGATGCTGGAAGTGGCCAACGAGCGCGTGGAAAAGCTGAAGAAACGCGGCTATCCCCATGCCGGGGTGTATAACCCGCCGGGCGTCGGCGGCACCCACGTGATGTACGTGCTGCATCATGCGGACCAGCCGGAGCTGTACCACAACCTGCCGAAAGAGCCGCAGATCGATACGTCGATCAACCTGTGGAAAGGCGCGCTGAAGCCGCTCTCGGCGGTCGGGTTTATCGCCACCTTTGCCGGGCTGATTTATCACTACATCGGGATTGGGCCGAATAAAGAAGCGGATGACGATGAGGAGGAGCATGATGAGTAAATCGAAAATGATTGTGCGCACGAAGTTTATTGACCGCGCCTGTCACTGGACGGTGGTCATCTGCTTTTTCCTGGTGGCGCTATCGGGGATCTCGTTTTTCTTCCCGACGCTGCAGTGGCTGACCGAAACCTTCGGTACGCCGCAGATGGGTCGTATTCTGCATCCGTTCTTCGGGGTACTGATTTTCGTGGCTCTGATGTTTATGTTTGTGCGCTTTGTCCATCACAATATTCCCGACAAGCAGGATATCCCCTGGCTCAAGGGCATTATTGAGGTACTGAAAGGCAACGAGCATAAAGTGGCGCGGGTAGGGAAATATAACGCGGGGCAGAAAATGATGTTCTGGACCATCATGAGCATGATTTTTGTGCTGCTGGTGACCGGCGTGATTATCTGGCGGCCCTGGTTTGCCCACTATTTCCCGATTCAGGTTATTCGCTATAGCCTACTGATTCACGCGACCTCGGCGATTATTCTTATTCATGCGATTCTGATCCACATGTATATGGCGTTTTGGGTGAAGGGATCGATTAAAGGCATGATCGAAGGGAAGGTGAGTCGCCGCTGGGCGAAGAAGCATCATCCGCGCTGGTATCGCGAGGTGGAGCGTCAGGAAGCGAAGAAAGAGAGCTGTGAAGGGCTGAAGTAAGCGTAACTGAGCAACCCGCTCTGGCTGAAGCCGGAGCGGATCGGCTATTGGTAACAAGGGCGTCAATGGCGGAAATAACTTCGCCTCTGGCGCTTTTTAAGTTACAGATAAAATCTTCGCGCTTGATCGGCTTATTATTAAGGTTTGTCATCATCGGCGAACAAAGCATAAACGTTTCAAATTCAATATTTACCTCAGGAACTGAATAATCAATCTGCCAGTGAACCTATGAAATAATCACGCCGTTTTATGGATAAATATGCCACCCGGCGTTTTTATCTGGTCTGCCGTTTAATAATGCACAATAATGCCGGCGATATGTTTTATAACAAGTGATTAGTTGTATGAAAAAGACTATTTTTTCGTTAGCGCTTGGCACTTTTGGTCTCGGAATGGCGGAATTTGGCATCATGGGCGTATTACCTGAAATTGCCCGTGACGTCGGAATATCTATTCCCGCCGCGGGCAATATGATCTCCTGGTATGCGCTTGGCGTCGTCATCGGCGCGCCGGTGATGGCGCTATTCTCCAGCCGCTTTTCGTTAAAATCGGTGATGCTGTTCCTCGTGGCGCTGTGCGTTATCGGCAATGCCATCTTTACGCTATCTTCCAGCTATTCGATGCTGGCGCTGGGGCGCCTGATCTCCGGTTTCCCGCACGGCGCCTTCTTTGGCGTGGGGGCGATCGTTCTGTCGAAAATTGCGCCGCCGGGGAAGGTCACCGCCGCGGTGGCGGGAATGATTGCCGGAATGACGGTCGCTAATTTGCTGGGGGTTCCCGCCGGAACCTGGCTTGGCCATCAGTTTAGCTGGCGCTATACCTTTCTGGCGATTGCGGTGTTTGACATCGCCGTGCTGGTCGCCATCGCCTGGTGGGTGCCCACGCTGTTTGATAAACCGACGACGCGCTTGCGCGCGCAGTTTCATTTTTTAACATCGCCTGCACCGTGGTTAATTTTTGCTGCGACGATGTTCGGCAATGCCGGCGTATTCGCGTGGTTTAGCTATATTAAGCCGTTTATGATTAACGTCTCTGGTTTTGGTGAGAGCGCCATCATAGCCATTATGCTGCTGGCGGGGCTGGGGATGGTTCTGGGGAATTTATTCAGCGGTAAAGTCTCCGTCCGTTATAGCCCGTTACGTATTGCCGCCGTGACGGATGGCGTGATTGTCGTGACCTTATTACTTCTGTTCCTGCTGGGTGAGAATAAAGCCGCCGCATTAACCCTCGCGTTTATTTGCTGCGCGGCCCTGTTTGCCCTGTCGGCACCGCTGCAAATTCTGCTGCTGCAAAATGCGAAGGGCGGCGAGATGCTGGGCGCGGCGGGCGGCCAGATCGCCTTTAATCTCGGCAGCGCCATTGGGGCGCTATTCGGCGGGATGATGATTACGGCCGGTCCTGGCTGGCGTTTCGTTGCCTTACCGGCCGCGCTGCTTTCGTTTCTTGCGCTCAGTTCGCTGCTGATTTATGCCCGCCATCAGCGGCGTCTGGCCTGATTAAGCCCGCCGGCGGCTATTCCTGCCACGGTTCGCCGAGGGTCAGCATTAACCGGTTGGCCCAGGCAAAGAAAGCCGCCGATTGCAGTAAATCCAGTTGGGCGAGGGTATCCAGCCCCTGTTGCTCGACGGCGGCAAGGTGGTCAACGGACAAAGCGGGAGGGGTAACGGAAATCGCGGCGGCGAAATCGATCTGCGCCTGCCATCCCGGCGTCTGCCCGTCGCTTAACTGCTCTCCCGGCGTCACCGCCAGCAGCGTCTCTACCGCCGTTTCATCTTTGGCCAGCTGTGCCGCTTTGCGCGCATGCACCGAGGCGCAATAAATACAGCCGTTGATTTTGCTCGCCACCGTTGCCGCCAGCTCGCGCTCGGCGCGCGGCAGGCCGCCGGGAGTATAAAAGATCCCTTTATCGGTTAACGTGCGCTGCTCGAGGAGCGGCAGGTTGCGCGCCAGCAGGCGGAAGTAGGGCGAATCGCTGTGGCCGAATTTCGCCAGCAGCGCCTGCTCGTCGGGGGTAAATTCCGCCAGCGGTTTAGCCGCCAGCCAGGGCTCCCAGTGCAGTTCATCGCGGGTGAAGTGTACCGGCGCCTTCTTACCGCTGATGGTTTGCGGCGAGGTATGCCAGAATCCCGCCACCGTCGGGGTTTGTGCGACGTGGATATTTTTGCCGTTAAGCAGGCGCAGCCCAACGACCAGCCGGCTCTGGAAGCTGACAAACGCGATAAGCTGGGCGAGGGTGACGATGCCGCGCAGGCTCCATCCGGCGCGGATTAAGGCCTCAAGCGCCGACGGCGTGGCCTCCACGGGCGTAAAGGTCAACAGCCGGGCAAAGGCCAGCGCCGGCGCCAGCCGCGGCGATGTGGGGTCGGCAATGCCAAAGCCGGCGTAGTGGGCGGCCAGCGCATCGCTCTCATGCAGCTTCGCCACCCTCGCGGCCACGGCAAAACGCTCGTCGAGCGGAAAGTCGTTATCCTGCTGACCAAACAGCGTTTCATAACTTCCCTGAGCATGGCGGGTGGCCGCCTCGCGCACGGCTCGCGCCGCCGCTAAGGCGGAATCGGGGGCAATTTCTGCCATTTCGGCCAATATATCCTGACTGAGCGTCATGGTGACTCCTTATCGTATCTGCGGGGCAATATGCTGAGCGATCAGCTCAATGGAACGAAGCGTGTCGCGGTGCGAGGGTTCAACGGAGTGCACCTGAAACGAAATATCGGTTACCCGCCGCAGGACGCTATCGCGGGCCAGCGAAGCGGCGACGTGCTGCGGGTCGCCAACGTGCGCGTCAAGCTGCGGCAAAAAATCAGTGACAGTGTCACCAATAATATCATGACCTGCGGCGCGATGCTGGGCAGCCTGCTGGCGCAGGCCGGGTTCAGCGACCTGCAGCGCATACTGCTGGCTATCGGCGACAAAGGCCGTCCGCGAGGCGAGGATCCTTGGCTCGACGCCCGCCGGCAGCGCGGCGAGATAGGCGTCAATAATCGGATTCTGGATAGCGTCCAGCGGCAGCGTGGGCTGTCCGGCCGGACGCGGCTGCGTGCGCGAGAGCATCAGCCCGTGCCCGGCCTGAGCCGCGCGAACCGCCCCCTCAATGGAAAAGGTGGCAATCCAGAGGCGCTCCGCCAGCTGCGGCGCCTGAGGGTACAGATGATTATCCGGGTGCGAGAGCGAATCCCCGCGCCAGGCGCTTTGAATCAGATGCAGGTGTTCGGCAAATACCGCGCTGCGCTGGTCCATCGTCAGCCCGAAGGGTAAAAACGAAGTGGGGGTGCCGCCGGAGCCGAAGCCCACCTCCAGCCGTCCATCGGCGAGCAGATCCAGCACCGCCGCATCCTCCGCCACCCGCAGCGGGTTTTCCATGGGCAGGGTGATAATGGCGGTGCCAAGACGAATGCGCTCGGTGTGCGCCGCGGCGTGGGCGAGAAAGACCAGCGGCGACGGCAGGCCGCCTTCGTGCTCATGAAAATGGTGCTGAGCGATCCACGCGCTGTCGAATCCCAGGCGTTCCGCGTGGCGAATTTGCTCGGTGGCCAGCCGGTAGCGCTCTTTAGGCGTGGCGTGGTCCAGCAGACGGGTGAAAAAGCCCAGTCGTTTACGCGTCATGCAACCTCCTTGCTCGGGGATGAAAAGTGGGGAATCGCGGCGATAAGCTCGCGGGTATAGTCATGCTGCGGGGCGCTGAACAGTCGGCTGACGTCGCCGTGTTCAACCACCTGGCCCGCCCGCAGCACCGTCACGCTGTGGGCGATACGGCGCACCGTCGCCAAATCGTGAGTGATAAACAGATAGCTCAGCCCCAGCTGCTGCTGAAGCTGCTGCAGCAGCGCGAGAATTTGCGCCTGCACCGTGACGTCCAGCGCCGAAGTCGCTTCATCGAGGACAAGGATCGTCGGTTCAAGGATTAAGGCGCGGGCGATGGCCACCCGCTGCCGCTGGCCGCCGGAAAGCTCACGGGCGGTTCGCGACAGCAGCTCCGGAGCGAGCGCCACGCGGGCGGCGACCGTTTCGACGCGCTGGCGCCGCACTTCGGCGTTGAGTCGGTCGAAGTTTTTTAACGGCTCTTCGATAATCTCAAACAGCGTTTGCCGCGGGTCCAGCGAGGCAAAAGGATTCTGGTAAACGAACTGAATTTTACGCCGCAGCTGGCGGAGCGCCTCGCGGCTGAGATGCCCGGCATCGATACCGTCGATAGCGATATGGCCGCTATCGGCCTTTTCGAATCCCAGCAGGATCCGCGCAAGCGTCGTTTTGCCGGAGCCGGACTCGCCGACCAGCGCGTGGGTGCTGCCGCGCTTCACCTCGAAGCTCACGGCGTCCAGCGCCTGCAAATGCGCGGAGCCTAATGAGAAGCGCTTGCTGATGCCCTCCACGCGGATCGCCGGGGTCGCCAGCACGCGCCCGCTGGCCGGGGCAATGGTTAGCGTCGAACCCTGGAGATCGCTCAGCAGCTGGCGGGTATAGGTATGCTGCGGCGTACGTATGACATCGCCGGTCGCGCCCTGTTCCTGAATCTCGCCGTGGCGAAAGACCAGCAGGCGGTCGGCGCGTTCCGCCGCCAGCGCCAGATCGTGGGTGACGAACAGTACCGCCGTGCCGGACTCCCGGCGCAGCGTATCCAGCAGGTCGAGGATCCGTTTCTGTACCGTCACGTCGAGGGCGCTGGTGGGCTCATCGGCAATGATTAAGTCGGGTTTCAGGGCGATCGCGATAGCAATCAGCACCCGCTGCTTCATACCGCCTGAAAGCTGGTGGGGATATTGATCGATGCGCTGTTCCGGGTGGCTCAGCCCAACTTTGGTCAGCAGCGCCAGCACCTGCGCTTTACGCGCCGCGACGCTGCTTTTTTGATGCAGACGCAGGATTTCGCCCACCTGCGCGCCGATGGTTTTCACCGGATTCAGGGAGTTGCCCGGATCCTGAGGCACCAGGCTAATCCGCGCGCCGCGCAGGCCGTCGAGGCGTTTAGCGGACCAGCCGCTGATATCTTCGCCATTAATCAAGATACGCCCGCTGTCCCGGCGCGCGTTATCCGCCAGCAGGCCAATAATCGCCTGCGCGGTGGTGGTTTTACCCGAGCCGGATTCACCGACAAACGCCAGCATTTCGCCGCGTTTGACCTGAAAACTCACGTCGTGCACGACCTCGCGCCATTCACGCTGTGAACGATAGCTGATGCGCAGATGCTCTACGCTTAAAACATTCATCGGCGTTCTCCGCTAAATTGACGGCTAATACGGTTGGCGGCGAGCACGACCGCAATCACCGCAATACCGGGAAGGGTGGTCAGCCACCAGGCGGTGGAGAGATAGTTGCGGCCTTCGGCGATCAGCAGACCCCACTCCGGGACCGGCGGCGGCGTGCCGTAGCCGAGAAAACTCAGGGTCGAGAGCGCCAGAATGGCCTGGCCGAACTGGAGGGTGGCAAAGGCCAGCACCGCGGTGAGCGAGTTGGGCAGAATATGCCGCCAGAAAACGGCGAAAAAGGTGCCGCCGCTGCCGTAGGCCGCTTCGACGAAGTCGCTGTGGCGTACGCGGACCACCTCCGCTCGCGCCAGGCGGGCAAAGCTGGCGACGGCCGCCGCGCCTACCGCGACGGCGGCGTTGAGCGTGCCGAAACCGAGCAGAATGATGACCGTCAGCGACAGTAATAAAGAGGGGATCGCCAGCAGCACGTCGACCAGGCGCATGATTGCCGACTCCACGCGTCCCGCCAGCGCGCCGGCCAGCGTGCCCAGCGCGGTACCGATAAACAGGCCGATCGCCACCGCCGCCAGCGCGGCGGAAAGCGAATGAACGGCGCCGAAGACGATGCGGCTCCACAGATCGCGGCCCAGCTGGTCGGTTCCCAGCCAGTGGCCGGCCTGCGGGGCCAGCCGCTGGGCGCCGGGGAACCCTTCCAGCGGGCTATAGGCGGTAAACAGCTGCGGAGCGATAGCCATCAGCGCGGCAACGATCATCACCGCCCAGGCCAGCAGCAGACCGGGCTGGACGCGCCGCGTACGCCAGTTTGACGTGCGGCGGCGCGCGGCGGTTGCGTAATCCACCAGGCTCATACGGCACCTCCGATAACGGTTTTCAGGCGCGGGTCGAACAGCGGCATCAGCAGGTCGACCAGCAGATTAATCAGCACGAAACCGAGGGCAGAGATCATCACCACCGCCTGCAGTACCGCGATATCCTGATTATTAACGGCCTGCTGCGTCAGCAGGCCCAGACCGCCGCGGCCAAACACGGTTTCGGTAATCAGCGCGCCGGCGATCAGTTCCCCCAGCAGCAGACCGGCGATGTTGAGCACCGGCAGCAGGGCGTTGCCGGTAACGTGCCGCCACAGGGCGCCGGTTTCGCTCAGGCCTTTGGCGCGGGCAACGGCGACAAACGGCTGCGCGGCGACCTGATCCAGACTGCGTATCAGGATTTGCGCCAGCGGAGCGGAAATCGGCACCGCGACGGCAATAATGGGCAAAATCAGCCCCTCAATCGGCCCGGGATTGATCACCGGGATCCAGCGCAGCTGAAAGGAGAAAATCTGAATCAGGGCGATACCGAGCCAGAACGTCGGCAGCGAGATAAACAGCGCCGGCAGGGATTGCAGCGTGTTGCTGAGCCAGCGCAGGCCCGGCAGCCGTGAGGCGAAGGCGAGGGCGAAGGCCAGCGCCACCGCCAGAGCAAAGGCGGGCAGCGCCAGGCTTAATGTTTCCGGCAGGTTGCTGGCGATAAGCGCGCTGACCGGCAGCCCGGCCTGCAGCGAATAGCCAAAATCGCCACGCAGCATGGCCATCAGCGTGTGGAAGTACTGTCTCCACAGCGGGCTATCGGCCCCGTAGGCGAGGCGCATTTCGGCGATCTGCTCAGGGCTGAGCCCCAGATCCGGATTCTGAAACTTGATCAGTACCGCATCGCCGGGTAGCACCTGTAACAGGACGAAGGAGAGGGTAAACGCGGCCCACAGCACCAGTAAACCCTGACCGGACCGCCGCAGAAGATAGTGGCTCATCGCGGGCTCCTTAGTGCTTTTCCAGCCAAGCGCCGTAGAACGACGGGCGGCCTACCGCTTCAAAACTGACGCCTTTCACCCACGGCGCGCCGGCAAAGACCTGCGGCTCTTCAAATATCGGGATTACGTAGGCGTTGTCCAGCAGGTAGCGCTGGGCGTCGCCGGTGAGCTGGAGGCGTTTTTGCGGCTCGACTTCGGCTGAGATCGCGGTCAGCAGCGCGTTGAGCTTATCGTCGCGGAAGCGTTGGACCTTGTCGCTGGAGCCGCCTTTTTGCAGCAGCGCGTCGCGGTTAGCGGGGAAGAACATGCTTTTCACCACGTCAGGGTCGGCGCGGCCCACTTCTGACACGGTAAGCGGCGTTTTCAACGGGTCGAGGCTGTCCAGCGTACGGCTGCCGGCATCACCGGCTTTGACCGCCAGCGCAACGCCGACCTGGCGCCACTGCTGGGCGACAAGCTGGAGTACCTCTTTGTTTTGCGGCTGGGGCAGGGATTCATAGACGGTTAATGCCAGGCGCTGGCCATCTTTGACCCGTATACCGTCGGCGGCCGGTTTCCAGCCCGCCTCATCAAGCAGCTGTTTCGCTTTGGCCGGATCGAAAGCCAGCTTATCGCTGAGGTTAACGTATCCGGCCGCGGTGCTGGCGACGACGGAGGTCGCCTGCGGATAGTTGGCGGAGAACAGGGTTTCAACCACCTGTCTGGCGTCGGTGGCGTGCAGCAGCGCCTGACGAACGCGCAGGTCGGCAACCAGCGGATTATCCGGGCGGAAGCTCAGGCTGTCGTTAACGCCGCGCGTCGGGGCGGCATAGATTTTAAAGCCCCGATCGGTTGCCTGCTTTTCATCATAGGCCTGCACCTGGCGAATAAAATCGGCCTGGCCTGCCAGCAGCGCGCCAACGCGTACGCCATCTTCCGGGGTGACGATATAGGTTATGCCGTCGAGATTCGCTGGCCCCTGCTGGGCGAGGCTTTTCGGCCCCCATTGATAATCCTGACGTGCGACCAGAGCGAGTTCACGTCCCGGCTTTTCATCTTTAACCGTAAAAGGCCCGGAGCCAATAATATGGCGGGCGTCGCCCAGCTCTTCAAAATTTCGCGCCAGGGTGCTCAGGGAAACCAGCCCGGAGCCGATGGTCGCGGTGCCCTGCAGAAATCCCGGCGAGGGCTTTTTAAAGTAGAACTTAACCGTCAGCGGATCGATGACTTCGCTGCGATCGTAGTTATTAATCACCTCGGACACCGGCAGGCGGTGCGCTTTATTACCGAGGCCGTAGGTATCAAAGTTTTTGGCAACCGCATTGGCGTCAAGCGGGGTGCCATCAGAAAAGGTGACGCCAGGGCGAATCTTAAAGGTATATTCGGTTTTATCCGCGTTGGCGCTCCAGCTTTCGGCAATCCACGGTTCGACTTGTAAGGTTTTTGGATTTTGCCAGGTTAGCTTATCGGTTATTTGATTAAGAATACCGCCGTTAGGATAAAAGCCTCCGGCCGGGGGATAAAGATTGGTATGCGGCTGCTGCTCCAGATAAATTAACGTGCCGCCTTTAACCGGCGCGTCGGCGGCCCACGCGGAAAACGCGCCGCTCAAAAAAAATGCCGCCAGCGCGGGCAGGCGAAAACGGGTGTGCATGGTGAATTCCTTTGTTATCTCTTGTTTGGCCATCATCGGGCGCGCGTTTTAACAAAGGAAGTAAGGATTTGCGCTAAGCATTTGCATAAAAAGCATTTATACCCGGCTCGATTTTTAGGGGCTGGTATTTACATGCCTTTCAGCTGAAACTCATGCTGGATAATTTAATGACTGAGAGATAGTCAGCGTAATAAAGGGATAGCGACGATGCTGAAGTATTTACTGATGTTGGCGATGACGGTGCTGGCAGGCTGTACCAGCGCACCCAATTTGCCCTCTACTGATACCATTATTAAGGTTAAACCTATTGAGTCGGGCATCATTGCCAATTCAAACAAATACAGCTATCGATTCTTCCGTAAAGGGGTGCCGCAGGAGTACCAGCGTTATAATACTTTCTACGAACGCTTCAATAAGGTCGCATCCGGCGTACGGGTGAATTTTGTCGTGAAACAGCATGAGGTTGTTGCGGAATATCTGGTGGTGCTCGACAAGCGCAGGCTGGATGCCAGTCAGCTAAGTCTGTTAACCACCCAGTATCATGCGACCGCGCTGGACAACGACCATCTTGGCGTACTGTTTAAAGCGACCGGTTTCTGGTCAACCGTTGATCCCAATGAGCTGGATGACGCTTATCGCCTTGCCAGACCCGTCGTCGTGTCAATTAACGATAAAACGCAGACCATTAGCCCTCTGGGAGAGATCGCCCTGATTCCGCTGGTGCCGCTATTTCCGCTGGTGATGATGTACGGTTGCGCAACGGGGCCGTGCGTGTAAAGGGACAATTAAACCTCTCCCGTAGCGGGAGAGGTCCGAAGATTAGCGGCGGAAATCAATGACCATACGGCCGCGAATCTGTCCCTGTTCCATCTCCTTGAAGATGGCGTTGATATCGCCCAGCGGACGCAGGGTCACTTTCGGTACGACTTTCCCTTCCGCGGCAAACTGGAAGGCCTCGGTCAGGTCCTGACGGGTACCGACCAGCGAACCCACCACTTCAATACCGTCGAGGACCAGACGCGGAATGTCCAGGCTCATCGCTTCCGGAGGCAGGCCCACCGCCACCACGCGTCCGCCGGCGCGAACCGCATCCACCGCTGAGTTAAACGCCGCTTTGGCGACTGCGGTTACCACCGCGGCATGCGCGCCGCCGGTTTTCTCATGAATAATTTTGGCCGCGTCTTCGCTGCGGGAGTTGATGGTCAGGTCCGCGCCCATTTCCGCGGCCAGCTTCAGCTGTTCATCATTAACGTCAAGGGCGATGACTTTGGCGTTAAACACGTTTTTGGCATACTGCAGCGCCAGATTGCCGAGGCCGCCGAGGCCATAAATGGCAATCCACTGGCCGGGTTTGATATGTGAGACTTTGACCGCTTTATAGGTGGTGACGCCCGCGCAGGTGATGCTGCTGGCCGCCGCAGAATCGAGCCCGTCCGGCACTTTGACCGCATAATCGGCCATGACGATACACTCTTCCGCCATACCGCCATCCACGGTGTAGCCGGCATTTTTCACCGAGCGACACAGCGTTTCGTTGCCGCTGTTACAATATTCACAATGCCCGCAGCCTTCGAAGAACCACGCCACGCTGGCGCGATCGCCCGGCTTCAGAGAATGAACGCCGGGGCCGACCTGCTGCACAACGCCCACGCCTTCATGGCCCAGAATGACCCCGGTTTTATCGCCAAAGTCGCCGTTCTTAACGTGCAGGTCGGTATGACATACGCCGCAGCAATCCATTTTTAAAAGGGCTTCGCCATGTTGCAGGGGACGAAGCGTTTTTTCCGTAACATTGACCTGATGATCTTGCGTGACGACAGCAGCTTTCATTCTGTTCTCCTTATTGAACATAAGCGTATTAACACAATTTTGTTTTTTACGCATGCTAAGGTTTAGCTTAAATCTTCATTAAATCAAGGAAATAATAGATATTCCTTGCCGGGGTGAGCTTGGTGCGCCGATTTTTTAATCAGAATTATTAATGAAATTCGCGTCACATTACTGTCATCGTTACGTCATACACGCTTCATTTGCGGCCTCTATCGTTCTGTTTTTCAATTTCTTATAACGATAGAGCGACACGACAATGCATCTGGTAAAAACACTCCTTGCCTCAGGCCTTCTGCTTTCCGCTACCGTTCAGGCGCAGAACGTACTGGATTTCCCGCAGCCGAAAAACAACCCTGAAGAGTTTTATGCCGTGACCGAAATTCCCGCGGGCGGCATTATCAAATATGAAACCGACGCCAAAACCGGCTTTTTGATCGCCGATCGTTTCCAGTCAATGCCGGTGGTCTATCCGGCTAACTACGGTTCGCTGACGCAATCCCTGGCAGGGGATGGCGATCCGCTGGACGTGGTGTTTTATACCCGCGCGCCGATGGCGCCGGGAACGCTGATTAAGCTGCGCGCGATTGGCGTGCTCAAGATGATTGATGGCGGCGAGAAGGACGACAAAATCATTGCCGTTCCGGCAAGCAAAATCGACCCAACCTACGATGACATCAACACCATCGGCGATCTGCCGAAAATCGAGCAGGAGCGTTTGCAGGCTTTCTTCCGCGTTTACAAACAGCTGCCGGAAGGGCGTAAAAAAGTGGAGCTGAACGGCTTTAACGATGCCGCCGCCGCGAAGCAGGAAATTAAAGCGGCATGGGATGCCTGGAAAGAGAAAAATCCGCAATAAGCGGAAAAACAGGCATCGCCCGGTGCCTGTCGCTTTTTCTTCGCCCTATTATCCGCAGAGTGAGGTAATACGGGGGACTACGCCGGAACCGCCGAAATTTCCGTTACCCTGCGTCCTTTTCTTCAGCCCCAGCGTGGCGACGATGCGCTCGAAATTGCTTTTTTCACGGGTAATAAGTCCAGGTCAATCTCACTGCTGACGTTGTCTCATATCACTGGTACGATATAAATCTCTTTCACGGCCCTTATACGTACATATTTATGACAGAAATACGCATTGGCTATGCCCGATGTTCAACTGACCGCCAGGATCTGGCTCAGGCGGCAGTTCGCCAGGGAGACACGCTGGTCGTACCGAAACTGGACAGGCTGGCCCGTTCAGTTCCGGATGCAAGAGATATTGCTGATGCCCTTCAGGCCCGTGGCGTGAAGCTGGCGCTGGGCAACAGCCTCTACGACCCTGCAGATCCGATGGGTAAGATGTTCTTTAATGTGCTGGCGACGTTTGCCGAGTTTGAAGGCGACCTGATACGTCTTCGCACGCGCGAAGAGATGGCCATCGCCCGGGCTAAAGGAAAACTGCGGGGGAAGCAGCCGAAGCTGTCAGATAAACAGCAGAAAGAGCTTTGCATGATGCGCGGAAGCGGCGAGTACTTGGCTGAATTATTCTCCGTCTCCCGCCCCACGGTCTATCGGACGCTTTCTCGTGGGAAATAATGGTTAACCGGATTTAATGAAATAAGCAAGGAGCGGCTATGTACTACAGAAATGAAGTTATAAGTTATTTGCAGGCTAATAAAATTCTTGCGTTAAAACTCGACCACGCATTAAAGGATGTAGGAAAAGACGTATCAAATCAGATTGAAAGGATCGGTGCAGGCGCAACGCGTGTGCTGTATTATACATCCTGCTTTACTGATGAATATCAGGACGTATGCCAGAAACAAAAGTCCGAAGATATCCGATTTACTAAAGGCGTTTATCATATTATAAGACATGGAGATGTTGTGTATGAAATGCTTAGGATTTACTTTGAAGAAGTATTCCGATACAAAACGTCCGATCAACTAGAGCACATCAAACAACTGTTAATGGCAGTAAATATTCATATTGCCGCAAGTTCACTCACAAATACAGGATTTGCTTTAGCAACAGCATCATTTGTCGCTGCAGGCATGAATTTAAGCCTTGAACTCAGTGCACTGGCAGGGAGAAGAGCGGGAGGTGTTGTTGGGGTTATTGGTTTATATGGCGTTGTGCAGAAAGCGGCAGATAGTGCGCGTCGTCTTCATATTACTTGTCCAGCGTACTACTCGGCGCTATATGCACAAGAGCTGGAAATGATGTACTTCCTGATAGAGCCATTGTTTGAACGAGCTGAGGCGTTTAATGCACAATGGGTATCGGATGGTGAGATTGCAGACATCATCACCAGGATGATTCGATAATCATGATGAGTCTTATTAAAAGGTTTTTCAGACGGATATTCAGGTCATTGATATCGATGTACGGTCCTGCCTTATTGACACTTTTATTTGCAATTGTCCTTTTTCAAATTTTCCCTGATGGACCAATATGGCCTGTCCCCATATTCTGCATTTTTGTGATCGTTGTTTTTTATCGATACGTGAAATGGTAATCATCAAAACATCAAAATTTAGCATTGTTTGAAATTTATTTATAAGGAAATGCTATGTCTACACCCGCACATTTATGGCTCGAAGATGAAAATGGTTCGCCGATTGTTGGCAGTTGCCTAATGCCACTTCGCCTGGGTTCAATCGAATTAAAATCATTCTCTCACGGTGTCACTATTCCGGTTGACCCGAGCTGGGGAAAACTTACAGGTACACGCGTTCACCGCCCTATAACGATAGTGAAAGAATTTGATCAGACAACACCACTTCTGTACCGCGCGGTCTGTGAAGGCCGGACCATGAAAAAGGCTACAATTAAGATGTACCGCATTCTGGAATCGGGCATCGAGGCCGAGTATTTCAATATCATTCTTGAAAACGTCAAATTCACAACGGTCGCACCATTCCTGTCTCCTAACGGTATGAGTAGTACTCACCTTGAAACGCTTGAATTGCGTTATGAAGCAATTACATGGAAGTATACGGAGGGTAATATTGTCTATCGTGATTCATGGAACGATCGTTGTTGTGCCTGATGACAAGGGGTACCAAGGGAGGCCATTGCCTCCCTTGGCTCTGACGAGGAGATAAAATGATCGACTTAACCGCCAGGATTGATATCGTTACCGGCTATCGTCCGGGAATGATTGGCCGCATTACGCAGATGCACGGCGAGTACTATGCGAAGCATTATGAATTTGGTCACTTTTTCGAGAGCAAAGTGGCCAGCGGGCTGGCGGAGTTTTCCGGTCGTCTTGAGAAACCGTGCAACCGGGTTTGGCTTGCCGTTCAGGGTGGGCAGATTGTCGGATCGGTGGCGATTGACGGCGAGGATCTTGGTAATAATGAAGCGCATCTGCGCTGGTTTATCCTCGACGATAGCTGCCGGGGAAGCGGTGTTGGCCGACGTCTGCTGAATGAAGCGATGGCCTTTTGCGATAGCCAGAACTTCGCCGCGGTGCGGCTGTGGACCTTCAGCGGGCTGAACGCCGCCCGCAGGCTGTATGAATCCTTCGGCTTTACGCTGGATAAAGCGTGGCAGGGGGACCAGTGGGGGCGGATGATGACCGAGCAGCAGTTTAGTCGGGTCAAACCCAGTTCGCCTGCCGGCGCGGAATAATCTCCCGGCGCGGATCGCCGCGCCGGGAGAGCGCCTGTTAGCCTAATAACGTCGCAATCGTTGTTATCTCCTTACGCCACTGCGCCTGCAGCTGCGGTTTTTGATGTTTTGGCTTGCGCGCCAGATCGTCGGCCAGCAGCTGCTCAAGCGTGACTAACCGCTCCAGCAGCGCATCCTGGTCCTCCTCCGGTTCGCTACTGTTCACCATCACGGCCTGCGTCGCCGGACGACGAACGGCGGTGCGCAAAATCTCATACACCTCTTCGCTGCTGTGCCATTCGCTCAGCCCGCGCTCGTCGATAAGCCAGAAGCGATTGCAGCTGCGGTTAATGAGCTCGCGATCGTGGCTCACCAGCAGCAGGCCGCCGGGATAGTCGCTCAGCGTAGCCGCCAGCGCCGTTTTGCCATCTATATCTAAATGGTTGGTAGGCTCATCCAGCAGCAGCAGGCTATAGCGCGCCAGAGAGAGGCCGACGAACAGCAGGCGCGAACGCTCGCCGCCGCTTAAGGTGGCGACCTTTTGCCCGTGACGCGGCCAGCTGAATCCGGCGGAAATCAGCGCCCGCCTGCGCGCATCCGGGCCTGGTTCAAAGGGCTCCAGCGCGTCGAGAAGGGTATCGTCATCCGCCAGCTGATGCAGGGTCTGGTCGTAATAACCCGGCTTCAGCCGCGGATGCAGGCGCAAACCGCTCTCCGCCGTTTCCTGCTGCATTTGCCGCCACAGCAGACGCAGCAGCGAAGACTTGCCGCCGCCGTTACGGCCCATCACCGCCACCCGATCGCCGCTTTTCAGGCGAGCCAGGCCCGCGGTAAACAGGGCCGGCAGACCGGGCGCGGGGGGAACGGGGAGCTGTTCCATCTCCAGCAGTCGGTCAGCCCGCAGCATGTCGCCGTGGAGCGCCAGCCGCCAGGGGGGGCCCATGGTCAGCTCGGTTTGGCTCTCCTTCAGGCGTTGAACCTGCTTCTCCATCTGCTTGGCTTTGCGGGAGAGATCTTCGTTGTCATAGGTCCGACCCCAGATAGCCAGCCGTTTGGCGCTGGCGGCGACCCGGTCGATCTCCTTTTGCTCGGCTTTATGGCGCTGCGCATCGCTGGCGTCCTGCTCTTCCAGCGCCCGGCGGGCGGCGCTGCAGGGCAGGGAGAAGGCGTGCAGCGTTCTGTCGCGCAGGATCCAACTGGAATTAGTTACAGCATCCAATAAGATATTATCATGCGACACCAGAACGAAGCTCCCCTGCCAGGTTTGCAGGAAGCTTTCCAGCCACAGGAGGGTCGGCAGGTCGAGGTGGTTTCCCGGCTCATCCAGCAGCAGGAGATCCGGCTGCTGAATCAGCGCCCTGGCAAGCAGTAGCCGGGTATGCTGACCGCCGCTCAGGGTTGACGCCCGCTGCGCGGCCTCATCTGGCGTAAAGCCCATCTCTGCCAATAGCCTCTCCGCTTGCCAGCGCTGACTCTCACGCTCAGGGGCGGGAAGTTTCGCCAGTACCACCTGCAGCAGGGGCTGCGCTAACAGCGCATCGGGTAGATGCTGTTCCACACGCGCCATCAGACAGTGACTGGCCAGCGCCACGCTGCCCGAACTGGGCACGATGGTGCCGTCCAGCACCTGTAGCAGGGTACTTTTTCCGCAGCCGTTATAGCCAATCAGGCCAATACGGTCGCCTTTTTTCAGGGTAAAGGAGAGGTTTGTGAACAGCGGGCCAAACGCCGTATCAACATGAAGAGATTGTGCAGTTAGTAATGTGCTCATTGTGAACTTACTCAAGAGTTACAGGCATGTGAATGCCTCGTCAAACATCGCTGACGATAACCCGGTAAGCCCGAGGGAAGGGAGTTAGTCTATGGTTTCTTCGCTCAAGCTGAAGTTATCGCAGCACGATACCGATAACGCTTGAGCAGGTGCGATCGCCAAATGCACGTGAAAAAAACATTTCACAGTACGACATGGGATCCTCCTTTTTTATTCAGTGAGTTGATGGGTGCTGGCAGTGTAGAGGGAGAAAGCGGTTTTGACCAGATGAGAATAAAAAAAGGCCTGCAAAGCAGGCCCCCTGTATGACTCATCTACCGGTTAAATCGACGTGCGCCGGTAGTTCCGGTACTCCGGCTGCCAGAAGTTATCGGCGATCGCCTGCAGCAACGCTTCGGCGGAGGTTTTCACCGCCACGCCCTGTTCCTGGGCGATTTTACCCACCGCAAACGCGATAGCGCGCGAAACGCTCTGAATATCCTTCAGCTCCGGCAGAACCGGGCCTTCACCGTTATTCACCAGCGGCGAATGTTTCGCCAGGGTTTCGCTGGCGGCCATCAGCATCTCATCGGTCACGCGCGATGCGCCCGAAGCGATAACGCCGAGGCCAATTCCCGGGAAAATATAGGAGTTATTGCACTGGGCGATAACGTACTGTTTGCCTTTGAGGGTGACCGGGGCAAACGGGCTGCCGGTGGCGACCAGCGCCGCGCCGTCGGTCCAGCTGAGGATATTCTGCGGCGTGGCTTCCACCCGGGAGGTCGGGTTGGAGAGCGGCATCACGATTGGCCGCGGGCAGTGCTTGTGCATCTCGCGGATAATCTCTTCGGTGAATAGCCCCGGCTGCCCGGAAACGCCGATCAGGATATCCGGTTTGACGTTGCGCACCACGTCGAGCAGCGACAGCACATCATTCATGGTGTCCCACGTTTGCAGATGCTCACGCTTTTGCACCAGTTTGCTCTGGAACGGCAGCAGGTTCGGCATGGCGTCGGTCAGCAGACCGAAACGGTCAACCATAAAGACGCGTTTACGGGCTTCCTCTTCGCTTAACCCTTCGCGCTGGATTTGCGCGACGATCTGCTCTGCGATACCGCAGCCCGCGGAGCCGGCGCCGAGGAAGACAATTTTCTGCTCGCTCAGCTGGCTGCCCGCGCCGCGGCTGGCGGCGATCAGCGTACCGACGGTGACCGAAGCGGTGCCCTGGATATCATCGTTAAAGGAGCACACTTCGTGGCGATAGCGGTTGAGCAGGGGCATGGCGTTTTTCTGCGCGAAGTCTTCGAACTGCAGCAGTACGTCCGGCCAGCGGGCTTTAATCGCCTGGATAACGTCGTCGACAAACTGATAGTACTCGTCGTCGGTGATGCGCGGGTGGCGCCAGCCCATATACAGCGGATCGTCCAGCAGCTGCTGGTTGTTGGTACCGACGTCCAGCACCACCGGCAGCGTGTAGGCCGGGCTGATACCGCCGCAGGTGGTATACAGCGACAGTTTGCCGATAGGAATGCCCATCCCGCCGATACCCTGGTCACCGAGGCCGAGAATACGTTCGCCGTCGGTCATCACGATAACCTTAACGTTGTGGTTCGGTACGTTTTGCAGAATATCGTCGAGGTTATTGCGGTTCTGATAAGAGATAAACACGCCGCGGGCGCGACGATAGATCTCAGAGAAGCGTTCACAGGCGGCGCCGACGGTCGGGGTGTAGATAACCGGCATCATTTCGTCGAGGTGGTTGCCGACCAGGCGGTAGAACAGCGTTTCGTTGGTATCCTGGATATTGCGCAGGTAGATGTGCTTGTCGATCTCGGTTTTAAATCCCTGGTACTGGATCCACGCGCGTTCGGCCTGTTCTTCGATGGTTTCGACCACTTCCGGCAGCAGGCCCAGCAGGTTGAAGCTGCTGCGCTCTTCCATGCTGAAGGCGCTGCCTTTGTTGAGCAGCGGAAATTCAAGCAGCACGGGGCCGGCGTAAGGGATGTATAGAGAGCGGTTTTTCTTATGAGTGAATTGCATCGCACTAACTCCTTGATAATCGCTTCAGCCCGGGCGCGGCGACAGGCGGGGGGCTGGCAGGGAATGGCAGCGGGCAGAGTATAAAGCAGAAGACATCAAAGGAGGGTAAACATGAGGCCGATAGTCTTAAAAAAACACCATCCCGGGGAGAGGACGGTGTTTTTATCATCATTCAGCTGAAAAGTTAGCCACCGCGGCGCTTGCGGCCGGTGGCGCGAACATGGTTAACCGTGGTTTCCGCATCGCCTTCCAGCAGCACTTTTTTCTGCTGAGAAAGCTTGTAGTTCAGACCAAGAAGATGACGTGCCTGTTGGTTCGATTTCATTCTTACTCCTTTATCCTGTGTCGGTTTCAAGGACAAGCCCGACGGGTGTCGGACGAAATTTAACCCTTAAGTACGCCGCGCATTTTTAGCGCGGCGATAATCATCGTGGCCCATTTTGCCGGGTTTAGCAACGTTGAGTCGGCAGATTAAGAACAGTCTTTTTAGCGGACCCCGGTTCGTCGGCCGGGCAGGAGGTCACCCGCCATCCGGCAGAAAGGCCCGCACGTTAGCCAGTCTTACCACTTCATTTCGCCGGTATTCACTTTGGCGCTCAGTTCCAGCGAACTCTCTTCCGCGAGTCCCGGCCAGCGCTGTTTCATCGCCTTGATAACGCCGGCGGAGTCTTTGTGCGCGTTGAGCGCCTGCTCGAACTGGGTTAGATAATCGCGGGTAAAGGTAATCGCGCGGTCGCCTGCGGGCGGAGTCCCCAGGTAATGGCCGGGGATCACCTGCTGCGGATGCAACGCGGCCATCTCGTCGAGCGTACTTATCCACTGCTGGCGGCTTTCGACGCTCTGGGTATCCGCCGTCCAGACGTGCATGCCCCACGCCACGCCGGTCCCGCCAAGAATGGTTTTATTCGCCGGGATCCAGACATAGGCGGCATAATTTTGCGGCTGGCGGATCTCAACCTTTTCGCCGTCGATGGTGAAGGTGTTTGCCGTCAGCGCTTGCGGGACGTAAACCTGCTTCGGCGCGCCGTCCTTCATCTGCGGGCCCCAGCAGGCCAGTTTGGCCGCTTTGGTTGCGTTAATGTGTTTAACCACTTCCGCGGTCGCCACCACGTTGACATCCGGGAAAGCCTTTACCAGCGGCTCGAGGCCGAAATAGAAGTCCGGATCGCCGGAGGTAATCACGATGCGGGTCAGTTTTTTACCGCTTTTCTTAATCATTTCAACCAGCTTCTCGCCATCTTTGACGCTGAATTGAGCGTCAAACAGCACCGCTTCATGCGGGCCGGAGGCGAGGGTGGAGTTAACCGCGAAGATGCCGTTCTCCTGCGGGTTGTAGGTTTGCAGCGTTAGGGGCGCGGCCAGAACTGACGTGCTGAACAGCGTGGTCGCGATAGCAAGGGCAGATAATTTCATATTCGTTTTCTCTTGGTCAGGTGAATAGGCGCTATTGTACGGATTTCATGATTTGCGAAAATTCCTGAAAAAAGAGATGCTGAGTTTCATAAAACGTGCAGATGGAAATCAGTTATGGATCGGGTTATTGCCGCGCAGGTGTATATGCGCATTTGTGAACTGGGGAGCTTAAGCGCCGCCGCCCGCGCGCTGGGGATGTCGCGTCCGATGGTCAGCCGCTATCTGGAACAGATGGAGCAGTGGGCGGGAACCCGGCTGGTCCATCGCTCAACCCGCAAACTGACGCTCACGGCTGCGGGGGAAAAGGTGCTGCAAAAAACGCGCACCCTGACGCAGCTGTCGGATGAGATCGCCGGGCAAAGCGAGCGTGCGATCCCCAGCGGGACGCTGCGCGTCGCCTGCGCTCACTTTACGGCGATGCAGCTGATTTCGCCGCTGCTACCCGATTTTCTCGCCCGTTATCCGCAGCTGCGCCTTGAGCTGGATATCAATAATCACCCGGTC
Organism: Klebsiella sp. CN_Kp113; assembly: GCF_040064585.1. Classification (NCBI taxonomy): domain Bacteria; kingdom Pseudomonadati; phylum Pseudomonadota; class Gammaproteobacteria; order Enterobacterales; family Enterobacteriaceae; genus Klebsiella; species Klebsiella sp. CN_Kp113. The sequence goes on from NZ_JBEAID010000023.1 coordinate 54,605, forward strand.
AGCCTGATCGGCGAACGGATCGACGTGGCGATTCGCATCACCGACAATCCGGAGCCCGGGGCTATCGCCCGCCGCCTTGGCGTGTGTCGTTCGGTGCTGTGCGCGTCGCCGCGCTGGCTTCAGCAGAACGGTCCGCTGCAAACGCCGGAAGATCTCACTCGTCACAACTGCCTGCATTACAGCCATTTTGCCAGCCAGACCTGGCAGTTTAGCGACGCCAGCGGCGAAAACGTGGCGGTGGCGGTTTCCGGCAACCTTAGCGCCGGGATCTCCTCGCTGCTGATGGAGGCGGCGGTCGCCGGCTGCGGCATCGCGATGCTGCCGGAGCTGGAGGCGCAGCGGGCGCTCAACAGCGGGGCGCTGAAACAGGTTTTACCGGCCTGGCGGCCAAAAGCGCTAAGCGTATATGGTATTTACCTTTCACGGGACTATCAGCCAAGCGCGCTGCCGCTGTTTCTCGGTGAGATTCAGCAGAAACTGGCGCAAACTCACGATATAAAAGGAACCCTTTAATGATAGTGCTTCGCCCAATGCGCGCTACGGAGTACCCGGCGTATCTCGACTACTTTATCCCCGACTACGCGGCGGAAATCTCCGCCAATTACGCGCTCTCGCCGGCGGCCGCGTTAGCCCAGGCACAGCGCGAAATCGCCGCGGATCTGCCCGACGGCGTCAATACTCGCGGCCAGGTTTTATGCTGCTTATTCGATGACAGTGACGGCGCGGAAAAGCGGGTCGGCTATCTCTGGTACAAGCCTGACGAAGAAATGCGCTCCGCCTTTATCTGCGATTTTTATATTTATCCGGCGTTTCAGGGACAGGGCCTGGGTAAACAAGCGATGGCGGCTTTTGAGCATGCGCTGAAAAGCCAGGGGATCGGCCAAATTAAACTGCGCGTCGCCGGGGATAATCAGCGCGCGCGCCATCTCTACGACGCCGCGGGTTTCCGCGTTACCGGCGTTAATATGAGTAAAAATATCCCGACGGATTGATCTGAAAAACGCCGCGCGCCGCCCAAATGCCTTAGGGGGTTCTATACTTAACCCTTTCATATCAAAAAAGGAGCGATATTATGGCAATCCATAAGAAAGGTCAGGCGCATTGGGAAGGGGATCTGAAAAGCGGAAAAGGAACCGTCTCGACCGAGAGCGGCGCGCTGAACCAGCAGCCTTATGGTTTTAACACCCGTTTCGAAGGCGTCAAGGGCACCAACCCGGAAGAGCTTATCGGGGCCGCCCATGCCGCCTGTTTCTCCATGGCGCTCTCGCTGATGCTGAGCGAAGAGGGCTACACCGCCACCTCCATTGATACCGTGGCGGTGGTGACGCTGGATAAATCCGGCGGCGGCTTTGCCATCACCCAAATCGCGCTGCAGAGTAAAATTGTGCTGCCAGGCATCGAGGCCGATGCGTTTGACGGCATCATTCAAAAAGCCAAAGCCGGTTGCCCGGTGTCGCAGGTGCTGAACGCGGAGATAAGCCTCGACTACCAGCTCAATCCATAAGCTCGCTGGCGCCCGCTATCGGCGGGCGCTCCCGCCCTAAAAGCCATCGTTGGCAAATGCCCCCGGCGTTAATAAATGCTATCTTTCTCGCTCACGGATCAGAGCAGGTGGGTAATGACCAGCATACGCGGAATGATTGAAGCTCAGGTTCTGGGCTTAACCGGCATGGCGCTAAAAGAGATCGATTTTGAACACCCCAAAGGCGAACCGGGGCTATTTGGTCCGCAGTCGGCCATCTGGCAGGTTCATGGCGATTTTACCTCCATGCTCTGCGGCGGCGTCAGCGCGCTGCTGTTACAGATGCTGCATCCTCTGGCGCTGGCGGGCGTCTGGGATCACTCAAACTTCCGCGAAGATATCTTTGGCCGCCTGCGCCGTACCAGCCAGTTTATTTCCGCCACCACCTTTGGTACCACCGCCGACGCCGAACGGCTGATCGCAAAAGTGCAGGGGATCCACCTGCGGGTGAGCGGCAAGGATAAAGACGGCACGCCCTATCAGGCCAGCGACCCGGCGCTGCTCACCTGGGTTCATGTCGCCGAATGCAGCAGCTTTATGGCCTCGCACCTGCGCTACAAGCGGACCGTGGTCAGCGCCGCCCGCCAGGAGCAGTATTATCAGGAGGCCGCCGAAATTGCCCGCCGCCTTGGCGCTCGGGATATCCCGGTAACGCCGCGGCAGGTTGCCGACTACCTGCAGGATATGCGCCCAACGCTGCGCTGCGATGAGCGAACGCAGGAGGTTGCCGACGTCCTGCTATCGACCCGCCTGCCGGGGCGCCTGAGTCAGCCCGTCGGGCGAATGATGATGCGCGCCGGGATTGACCTGCTGCCGCCGTGGGCGCAGGCGATGCTCAATTTGCCGATGAGCGCGCTGCAGCGGCACAGCGCACGCATTGCGGTACACGGCGTCGCCCGCGTACTGCGCGCGTCGGTGCGTAACGGCGCGTATCATTGCGCAATGCGCCGGATGAATCAGTTTTAATTATTCAGGCTGCGTTTTTACGCCAAAAATATAGCCATGGCTATTATTGTCATGGCTATATTTTTTAAAAACAAACTATTCTCATTTATATATTTGACAGCAATAAAAATAAGTAAATATTCTCTTAACGGTGGCGGATTATTCAGGAAAAATTAAGCCAAATCGCGTACGTTATTTCTTTTTTTGCGGGGAAGTCATCATGGCGAAAATGACTGACGATGGTCAGCGCGCCCAGGTTGCGCGTAAAACGACGCTGGTCAGCGTGGTGGTCAATCTTTTTTTATCCAGCGCCCAGGTTCTGGCGGGCGTTTTTTCCGGTTCGCAGGGATTAATTGCCGATGGTATTCATTCTCTTTCCGATTTAGTCGCTGATTTCGTCGTGCTGTTGGCCAATAAAAAAAGCGGCAAACCCTCGGATAGCGATCATCACTACGGACACCGGCGCTATGAAAACGGCGCTTCACTGGTGATTGGCGCGCTGCTGTTACTGGTTGGCGCGGGTATGCTGTGGTCCGCCTGCGGCAAACTGCTGCATCCGGCGTCTATCCCGAGCGTGCATATTACCGCTCTGTGGGTGGCGCTCGCCGCGCTGACCGCCAAAGAGATGTTATTCCGCTATATGCTCAGGGCGGCTAAACAAATTCAGTCGTCCATGCTGATTGCCAACGCCTGGCACGCCCGCTCGGATGCCGCGTCGTCGGTGGTGGTCGCGGTCGGCATCATCGGTAACCTGGCCGGCTTCGCCTGGCTCGATCCGGTGGCCGCGCTGGCCGTCGGCGCGCTGGTCACCCGCATGGGCTATACCTTTTCGTATGACGCCCTCCATGACTTGATGGATCGGTCAGTGGATAGCGACAGCGAGCAGCAGATAATCACCACTATTCTGGCAACGCCCGGCGTCGTGGCGCTGCATGACCTGAAAACCCGACGCGCCGGCGATGGGATCCTGGTCGATGTACATATCGAGGTGCCGGGAGATTTATCGGTGGCGGAAGGGCACGATATTGCGCTGTTGGCCCGCGCGCGGGTGCTAAACAGCCAAAACGTGCTGCATATGATGATTCATATTGACCCTTGCCGCGCGGATAGCGACGCGATTATCGCTTAGGTTATTCCCCTGAACGCTTGAGGGCTTTGTCAGCCTGCGGATAATATTGCCTGTGAAATAAAAAAGGACCATAATCCAGCGGCTATTCTTTCATCGCTGATAAATAGCCGGCTGACGCCGTGTCGTGTTTTTAAACAATATAAAAAGGCAATCGCATAATAGAAAGTATCTATTATTCGTTCGAAACTTCAGGAAGTAAAACAATGATTATCCGGCCAGAACAACACTGGTTCCTTCGCTTGTTTGACTGGCACGGCTCCGTGCTGTCAAAAATCGTCTTTCGCCTGCTGCTTAACCTGATGATGTCGATTATCGCGATCATCAGCTATCAATGGTACGAGCAGCTGGGTATCCATCTTACCGTCGCGCCGTTTAGCCTGCTGGGGATCGCCATTGCCATTTTTCTTGGCTTTCGCAATAGCGCCGGATACAACCGCTTTGTTGAAGCGCGCAATTTGTGGGGAACGGTGCTGATTGCCCAGAGAACGCTGGTGCGCCAGCTGAAGAATATCCTGCCGGCCGAAAGCGCAGCCCATCAACGCCTGGTGAGCTACCTGGTGGCGTTTAGCTGGAGCCTGAAGCATCAGCTGCGCAAGACGGATCCGAGCGCCGATTTAGCGCGTCTGCTGCCGGCGCAAAGCGTGGCGGAAATCCTCGCCAGCTCGATGCCAACCAACCGCATTCTGCTGCTGGCAGGCGATGAGCTTGGGTGCCTGCGCGCAGAAGGGAAGATCGGCGATGTCACCTTCAGCCTGATGGACAATAAGCTTGATGAGCTGGGGCACGCCCTGGGCGGCTGTGAGCGCCTCGCCAGCACCCCGGTGCCCTTTGCCTACACGCTCATTTTGCAGCGCACCGTGTATCTGTTCTGTACGCTGCTGCCGTTTGCGCTGGTCGGCGATCTTCACTATATGACGCCGTTCGTGTCGGTGTTTATCTCCTACACCTTTCTGTCGTGGGATTCGCTGGCGGAAGAGCTGGAGGACCCGTTCGGTACCGCAGCCAACGATTTGCCGCTGAACGCGATGTGTAACACCATTGAGCGCAACCTGCTGGATATGACCGGCCAGCATCCCTTACCGGAGAAACTGGCGCCGGACCGCCACTACAATCTGACCTGATTTTTGTATGTTTATTATTCGTTAAATAAGTTAAATCTAACGCGTGATAGATAACATTGATTATACAGCCACCGCCCTGATTGTTATGCTTTCGTTAACAAAAAACACCCGTTACCCTGGCTGGTAACGGGTGATAAGAGATCGTGCGGCGTTTCACCTGCCATACGCCGCCGAAAGCGCATCAGGAGTGAACATGAGTAACAGAAGACGCGTCGTTCCCGGCGTCCATCCCTATGATGGTCCGGCGGGCGGCTGGGGTGCCTTAAAAGCCACCGCTATCGCCGTTCGTACGCAAATGGATGCGCTCGATGCCCCCGCCACGCTGCTGCGGACCAATCAGCCGGATGGCTTTGATTGTCCCGGCTGCGCCTGGCCCGACAAAGAGCATAAATCGACGTTTCAGTTCTGCGAAAACGGCGCCAAAGCGGTGACCTGGGAAGCCACCAGTAAACGGGTCACGGCTGAGTTTCTCGCGGCTAACACCGTGACGTCGCTGCTGGCGCGCAGCGATTTTGAGCTGGAAGGCTACGGGCGCTTAACCCAGCCCCTGGCCTACGATAAGGCCAGCGATACCCTGCGTCCGGTCTCATGGGACGCGGCGTTTACCCGCATCGGCGCCATTCTTCGTACGCTGCAGCCCAATGAAGTCGAGTTTTATACCTCCGGGCGCGCCTCTAACGAAGTGGCCTTCCTGTTCCAGCTGTTTGCCCGCGAATATGGCACCAACAACTTTCCGGACTGCTCCAATATGTGCCACGAGTCGACCAGCGTCGGCCTGCCGCAGTCCATCGGCATCGGTAAAGGGACGGTCTCCCTCGATGACTTTGATAAGACCGAGCTGGTTATCTCTATCGGCCACAATCCCGGAACCAACCATCCGCGCATGATGGGTACGCTGCACGAACTGGCGCGCCGGGGGGTGCCGATTATCGTCTTCAATCCGCTAAAAGAGCGGGCGCTGGAGCGTTTCGCCGATCCGCAGAACGTCATTGAGATGGCGACCTACGGCTCAACCAACATCGCGTCGACCTATTTCCAGGTCAAAGCGGGCGGCGACGCGGCGGCGCTTAAGGGGATCGCGAAGGCGCTGCTCCGGCTGGAAGCAGAGCAGGGCGAGGTGCTGGATTGGGCGTTTATCGATGAGCATACGCTGGGCTTTACCGAATTTGCGCAGGATGTGGACGCGACGCCGTGGCCGGATATTGAACGCGAGTCCGGCCTGACGCGCGGCGATCTTGAACGGGTGGCGGCGGCTTACGCTAAATCTAACGCCACGATTATCACCTACGGTATGGGCATCACCCAGCACAATAAGGGCACCTCTAATGTACGCCTGATAGCCGACCTGCTGCTGATGCGCGGGAATATCGGCAAGCCGGGAGCCGGGATCTGCCCGCTGCGCGGGCACTCCAACGTACAGGGCAACCGTACCGTCGGCATCACGGAAAAGCCGAGCCCCCAGTTTCTCGCCAACCTGCAGCGGGTGTTTGGTTTTACGCCGCCGCAGGAGCATGGTCACGATGCGGTAAAAGCGCTACAGGCGATGATCGACGGCGAATCGAAAGCGCTGCTCTGCCTTGGCGGGAACTTCGCGGTGGCTATGCCGGATAGCGAACGGGCTTTTCCGGCGATGCGGGGGCTGGATCTGAGCGTGCATATTGGCACCAAGCTGAATCGCTCGCATCTTCTGGTGGCCAATGAGACCTTTATCCTGCCGTGCCTTGGCCGAACCGAACTCGATATTCAGGAGACGGGACGCCAGTCAATCACCGTGGAAGATTCGATGTCGATGGTGCACGCGTCGTCGGGCAAGCTGAAACCCGGTTCGCCAGAGCTGCGATCGGAGCCGGCGATTGTCGCGGCGATGGCCATGGCGACGCTGCCGGAAAGCAAGGTTGACTGGCTGTCGCTGGTCGCCGACTACGATCGCATTCGCGATCTGATCGAGCAGACCATTCCCGGCTTTGACCAGTACAACCAGCGTATTCGCCATCCCGGCGGTTTTCGCATGCCGCTGCCGCCGACGGAGCGTATCTGGCCGACGCCGACCGGCAAAGCGATGTTTTCCGTTTTTCACGGGGTGCACGAAAACCAGCAGGTAGCAGGGCATGACGTGATGCGCCTGGTGACGCTGCGCAGCCACGATCAGTACAACACCACCATTTACGCCATGGACGACCGCTACCGCGGCGTGTTTGGCCGTCGCGACGTGTTGTTTATGAACGAGCAGGATATGGCTGAGCAGGGATTCGAACACGGCGATCGGGTGGATATCAGCTCCGCGCTGCCGGGCCACCATCAGCGGTTGGAAGATATCACGCTGGTCGCCTACAGCATCGCGCCGGGCACCGTTGCCGCTTATTACCCCGAAGCCAACGTGCTGGTCCCTCTGGATTATCTCGATAAAGAGAGCGGCACGCCGTCGTATAAATCGGCGCCCGTCCGTTTAACGCTGCGCTCGAAAGAGATCCGCGCGCTGGCGGGGCTTCGCTAAAGCGCCGTTTGCCCGCAGCGATCGTCGCGTCGTGGGCAAAATCGCTACCTCTGCGCCAGAATCAGCTTAATCCCCAGCCCGACAAAACCGGCGGCAAAGCAGGCTCTCAGCCCCTGTAACACCCGCGGACGCGACAGCACGTATCCGCGCATCGCCGCCGAAAAGGCGCCATAGAGCATAAAAACCAGCAGCGTCATCAGCATAAAAACGGCGCTCAGGATCAGCATTTCCCCGATCGGCGAAGCCGAGCCGCGCTGGATAAACTGCGGCAGAAAGGCGAGAAAGAAGAGCGGCAGCTTAGGGTTAAGCAAATTAATCAGAATCGCGTGGCTGATGACCTGGCGCGGGTTGCGTTGCTCGACGCCCTCCACGTTCAGGCTGCCGCGCTGGGTCAGGGTGGCCCATGCGAGGTACAGCAGCCAGGCGACGCCGGCGTACTTCACCAGCTCGAAGGCGCCGGGGGTACTGTGGAGGATAGCCGCCAGCCCGGTTATCGCCGCCAGCATATGCGGAATAATGCCCAGCGTGCAGCCGAAGGCCGCGGCAAAACTCATGCCTCTGCCCGCCGCCAGGCCGGTGGCAATGGTGTAAAGCGTCCCGGTGCCGGGGGCGATGACCACAATCAGCGAAGTCAAAAGAAACTCAGGGGTGATGAACGCCATGATGTCATTCCTGTTGCAGAGAATCGAGGCCCTGAGTATTTCAAAAAGCCGCGCGCCGGTATTGAACAAAATTGCACAACGTCGGCTAGCGGCTCGCCTGATAGCTGCCTGGGGTCATGGCGAACTGCCTTTGAAACGCGCGGGTCAGATGGCTTTGATCGGCAAAGCCGGCCATGAAGGCGGTATCGGCGGGGGAGTGACCTTCGGCGAGCAGGCGGCGCGCCAGGCGCAGGCGGGCCTGTACCAGATAAGCGTGCGGCGTGATGCCGGTTTCGCGAGCGAAGCCGCGGATCAGCTGAAAGCGGCTGAGACCGCAGAGGGTAGCAAGCTCCTCGAGAGAGATTTTCTCTTCGGGGGCATCATCGAGATATTGCCTGGCCAGCGCGATGGAGGGGGTACCGCTTTTATCAGGCCGCCGTGCGCAGAGATGGTATCGGCTCACCCGCATCAGGCAGAGCAGTAGCGCCTCTTCTACGGCGGTATTCTCGGGGGCGCTGGCGACAATCTCGCTAAACAGCCGCAGCATCAGTCCGCGCAGCTGCGGGTCCTCGACCACCGGGCGCAGGAGAATATCTTCGGCCTTTATCGCCCCCTGAAATTCAGCGGCAACCCGCTCGGGATCGAGATAGATCATCTGCCAGCTGCGCGGGCCATTCAGCGGGATACCGTCGTGCATCTCCCCCGGATTAACCATAATGATATTTCCGGCGGCGGCCTCAATTTTGCCCAGATGGCTCCACGAACGCTGCGCGCCCTGAGTGAAAATCCCGATGCCGAACTGGTCGTGGGAATGGCGCGGAAAACTCTGTTCCGTGACTAACGACATGGCTTCCAGTCCCGGCATGGTGAGCCGGTGCTGCTGAACGTGATGAAGGCGAGTTTTCAACGGTTTCTCCTGCCGGGGCATAGCATGAGTGTAGCCTCAGGCACGCGGGACGAGCAACGGTCGACCGGCGCTTGAATTTCATCAACGCAGAACATAACATTTAGCTAACATTTTGCCTGCTGCGCTGCCAGCAGATTGCGCAAACAGTGGATGATAATGGATATTAAACAGCTTAAGTACCTGATTGCGCTCGACAGAACACGACATTTCGGCCAGGCCGCGGCGGCCTGCCATATCACCCAGCCCACGCTATCGATGCGTATCCGCAATCTTGAAGAAGAACTTAATCTGACGCTGATTCAGCGCGGGCAGCGGTTTGAAGGGTTTACCCCAGAGGGCGAGCGTATTCTGGCCTGGGCGCGAGCGCTGCTGGCGGCGCACGACGGGCTGGAGGCGGAGGCGGCTATCTGTCGCGGGCAGATGGTCGGCCAGCTAAGAGTCGGGATGGTGCCTTTAGCCAGCCTGAATCCGATGCAGCTGATCAAGCCGCTGGCGGATAAATACCCGGAGCTGCAGTTCAGTCTGCTGTCCATGACCTCGGAACAGATTATCGACGGCGTTAGCCGCAACCAGCTGGATCTGGGGATCTGCTATCTGCACCACGTCGATAGCCAACTGTTCAACGTGGTCTGGCTGCCGAATACCCGCATGGGGCTGCTGCACGATAGGCGTCATTATCAGTTTGCCGACGCGACGCCTGAGTGGGATACCCTGGCCGCGCTGCCGCTGGGCTTTCTGACCAAGGGCATGTACTACCGTGAATCGATTGAGATGAGCTTTAAGGCCAAGGGGCTGGCGCCAAAATACGTTTTTGAAAGCGACTCTACGTTTCAGATCATCCAGGCGGTGCAGGCCGGGATCTGCTGTGCGATTATGCCGCTGAACAACGGCCTCGAAGCGCTAAGCGATAATCTGGAAATCAGGCCGATCCCCGAGACGGAGGTCGACTCGATGCTGGCGCTGATCATGCGCAACAAAGAGCCGGTGTCGTCGCTGGCGGAAAAATGCTTCGCCGATGCGCAGGTGATTTTTAGCGAACGCCAGTCGGCTGACGGCGCTTAGCTGGCCATCTGCGACTGGATAAATTCAAGCCAGACGCGCGTTCTGGCGGGCATAAAGTGGCGCTCCCGATAGAGGGCGGAGAGCTGTAACGGCGCCGGCGGCAGCTCCAGCGCGACTTCCTGGAGTTCACCGCGATCGATAAACGGGCGGCAGGGTTTCTCCCCCAGAATAGCGAAGCCAACGCCGGCTAACCCGGCGGCGGCTACCATCAAATATTCTCCAGGCTGATCCCGCGAGTTTTCGGACCAAAGATGCCCACCGACAGCATCACCATCAGCATGCTGGCGACGATAAAGCTAATCACGCCTGGGGTACCGGCGTATTGCAAAATAATGCCGATCAAAATGCTGGTGATCGCCGTCGACAGCCGGCTAAAGGAGTAGCAGAAGCCGACCGCCCGCGCGCGAATGTGGGTCGGGAAAACTTCGGCCTGGTAGGCGTGATAGCTAATGGTCAGCCAGGCGTTTGACCAGGTGATCATAAACCCGCAAATCACCAGCAGCACCGGGCTGTTCTGCAGGGCAAACAGGGTGCCAAACACCACCGTCATCAGCGCGGAAAGCACAATTTGCCATTTGTTTTCAAAACGATGAACGAAGCGGGTGCAGAACAGACAGCCAATCGGATAGGCGAGGGTAATAAAGAACGCATACAGCAGGCTGTGGGTGATGCTCGCCCCCTGGCCGGAAAGCAGGGCCGGTAGCCAGTTGCCGAAGCCAAAGAAGCCGATGGCCTGGAAGAAGTTCATTACCATCAGCATGATCGTACGTTTGCGGTACTGCGGCGCCCAGATCGCTTTAAAGCTTCCCAGCCTGCGCGGGTTATCCTGCCTCTCAACCTGGTGGCGCGGCGAGGGAGAAACGCCGCAGCGCTGTTCCATTTCGCACATCACCTTATGGGCTTCCTCGTGGCGGCCTTTTTCATCCAGCCAGCGCGCCGACTCCGGCAGCTTCTTGCGGATAACCCAGATAATCAGCGAACAGAGCGCGCCGAAGATGATCACCCAGCGCCAGCCGGTCAGGCCGAAAAGGGTAATCGGCACCAGCAGCCACGACATCAGCGCCACGGCGGGAACCGATAAAAACTGAATAAAGAAGGCGAAAGCGAAGGCTTTATTGCGCAGATGCGTCGGCACCCATTCGCTTAAATAGGTGTCGATGGTCACCAGCTCAATGCCGAGACCGACGCCGACCAGAAAGCGGCAGAAGATAACCCCTTCAGCGCTGCTTTGCAGGGCCATCATCAGCGAAAATACGCCGTACCAGGCGAGGGCAAACATAAACGTCAGGCGGCGGCCCAGCTTATCCGCCAGCGGCGCAAGCAGGCTGGCGCCAATAAACAGCCCCATAAAGGTGGACGACGCGAAGGCGGCCTGGTCGGAGATACCGAAGATACCCTGCTCGCCGGTATGGAAAATATCCTCTGCCAGCAGCCCGGTGCTGATATAGCCGGTCTGAAAAAGATCGTACAGCTCGAAGAAGCCGCCCAGCGCCAGGAGGGTGATAAAAGACCACAGGCCAACGGAGGCGGGGAGCGCATCGATGCGAGCGGTCAGGCTGGAGTGGGGATGTCCTGGGGAGGCGAACGCGGCGTCGCCCAGAACCTGGGTGGTAGACATATTATTATTTTCCTCAGATAAAATGTTTGCCTGCTAATGTTATTTGATTGTTAATGGTTTTAAATTTTTAATCGCATCGGGGGAGAGAGATTTGCAGAATAAAATAATGCCAATGTGGTTTGGCTGGCGTTGTGTGCTGGTTTTCGCCTGTGGCCCGGCCGCGGGGTGAAGGAATTCACCATCTGGCCGCTAAGTTTGACCTGAAATATATTTAAGATAACGAGAGATTGTTGCGCTCAGGTTATTCACCTACATTCAAAGCGAGTACTCCCACTCAGGAAAATAATCATGTCTAGTAAGAAAATTTTACAAGCAGCGCTGGCGGCGGCGCTTTCGCTGTCAATGATGGCTACGCCGGTCTTCGCTAATCCCGGTAACGGCGGTGGCAACGGCGGTGGAAATAGCGGTAACCATGGCAACAGTGGTGGGAATAGCGGTAACCATGGCAACAGTGGTGGGAATAGCGGTAACCATGGCAATAACGGTAACAACGGCAATAGCGGTAAAAACAACGTTGATAAGGGCAACCAGGGTCATAAAGAAGGAAATCCGGGGCAGAGAAAAAACTACGGCAAACCCGATCATGTCTCCGCTGATATCAGCTTCTCCAGAGCGCGTTCGCTGGCGGTAAACTACGGTTTAACCGGCTATCAGTCGCTGCCGCCGGGAATCGCCAAAAATCTGGCTCGCGGTAAACCCTTACCTCCGGGGATTGCAAAAAAAGCGGTTCCGGCATCGATGCTCAACGAACTGCCTTACTATCCTGGCTATGAATGGCGCGTGGTGGGCCAGGATTTAGTGCTGATCGCGCTGAGTACGGCGATCGTGACGTCGATAATTAATGGCGTCTTTGACTAGTGAATTAACCCCGGTTCGCGCCGGGGTTAATCCTGACGGTCAGGCTTAGCGCATTAAGGTCATTCTAAACAAATCGTCACTAAAGCGAGATTTTAACTTTACTCAAATAATTGAATGACTATAATGAGCACAAATTCACACAGGAGAAATATGTTGGACAGTCACCCTTACTTAAACATCAAGGCAAGCTGACGCTATTTTTTCTGCGCTGCTTGCCAACCGGCGGGCAGCAATCTCCTCATCCAGACGATTGCATCCCATAAAAAATAACGCAGCATGGCTGCGAGGATAATCGTCATGTTCATGTTTAAAAATACATTATTCCCTCCACCGTCAACGCGACGTTAATCGCCTCTCTGGCGACAATTTGTCGTGTGCTTAATAAAGCACGTAGTTAATTCTTCCAGCAAAAATGGAGGAAGCTATGTTGATGTTTCCTTATATCGCAAATTTACTCGCCGCGATGCTGTTGGGCGCGCTGATTGGCACCGAAAGACAGTGGCGTCAGCGGATGGCTGGCCTGCGCACCAATGCGCTGGTCGCCACCGGCGCGGCGGTTTTTATTCTGAGCTCTATCTCCACATCGCCGGATAGTCCGGGACGTATTGCCGCGCAGGTGGTTTCCGGAATTGGTTTTCTCGGCGCCGGGGTCATCATGCGGGAAGGCATGAACGTGCGCGGCCTGAATACCGCGGCAACCCTGTGGTGCTCTGCGGCGATTGGCGTACTGTGTGGCTTAGGCCAGTTCTGGCAAGCGGCGGCGGCAACGCTGATCATCCTGTGCGCCAATATTCTACTGCGCGAAGCGGCGCAGAGAATTAATCAGATCCCCGGCGCGACAGAAGAAGAAAAATGCTACGTCCTGAATATTATCTGTCATAGCGAACATGAAAACGCGATTCGTCAGCTATTGCTTAATATCAGTAAAGAGATGACGCTCAGCTTGCAGGGGCTGGTGTCGATAGCAGCAAAAGAACAAGGACATAAAGAAATCCGCATCGAACTGGTTGGTAATACCGACTCCCGCAAAGCGCGAGATCTTATTATGTCAAGAATTGGCGGTGACGAAAACATTACGTCAGTGCGCTGGTGCGTCGAGGGGAGTTAGCCTCCCTGATATTCTACTCTGGCAATGATTTGTCTAAGGAGGGAATGATGGATATTCCCAGGCAATTAAAGTAATAAGCGTTTAATAACGTAAAAATGAATTATGCATAAGTCAATTATGCAGGGATAACGACGTCTTAAATTTGAGGAATAATCATGACTGACATGAAAATAGAAAACCGGAAAATAAACCGGTCTGCGTCAGAAAATGATAAGCAGCATAAAAAAAGCTTCGCCATTGAAACCGAGGCATTTAACAGCCCGGATCATACGCTGGCGCGGCTCAACAGCAGCCGTCAGGGGCTCACCACCGAAGATGCCCTTGAGCGGCTGAATGAATATGGCCGCAATGAAGTCGCGCACGAGCAGGCGCCGCCGGCGCTAATCCAGCTTTTGCAGGCATTCAATAACCCGTTTATCTATGTCCTGATGGCGCTGGCCTCCGTCAGCTTCGTGACCGATTACTGGCTACCGCTGCGTAACGGCGAAGAGACCGATCTGACCGGGATTATCATTATCGTCACGATGGTCAGCCTGAGCGGGTTATTGCGTTTCTGGCAGGAGTTTCGCACCAACAAAGCGGCGCAGGCGCTGAAATCCATGGTTCGCACCACGGCGACGGTACTGCGTCGCGGTCCTGGTAACATGGGGCCGGCGCAGGAGGAGATTGCCATTGAGGAACTGGTGCCCGGTGACATCATCTTCCTGGCTGCGGGGGATCTGGTTCCGGCGGATGTCCGCCTGCTGGAGTCCCGGGACCTGTTCGTCAGCCAGTCGATACTTAGCGGCGAATCGCTGCCGGTGGAAAAGTATGACGTTCTGGCCAGCGTGTCCGGCAAAGGGTGCGACAGGCTTCCCGAGCCGAACAAAGATAAAAGCCTGCTGGAGATGGGCAATATCTGTCTGATGGGCACCAACGTGACCAGCGGCAGGGCGCAGGCGGTGGTGGTGGCTACCGGAAACCGCACCTGGTTTGGTTCGCTGGCGAAGTCCATTGTCGGTACGCGCACCCAGACGGCGTTCGACCGTGGGGTAAACAGCGTCAGCTGGCTGCTGATCCGTTTTATGCTGGTGATGGTGCCGATTGTGCTGCTGATTAACGGCTTCAGCAAAGGAGACTGGGTTGAGGCATCGCTGTTTGCCCTGGCGGTCGCGGTGGGCCTGACGCCGGAAATGCTGCCGATGATCGTCAGCTCAAACCTGGCGAAAGGCGCTATCGCCATGTCGCGGCGCAAAGTGATCGTCAAGCGGCTGAACGCCATTCAGAACTTTGGCGCCATGGACGTGCTGTGCACCGATAAAACCGGCACGCTGACGCAGGACAATATCATTCTTGAGCATCATCTTGACGTCAGCGGCAGCGAGAGCGACCGGGTGCTGACGCTGGCGTGGCTCAACAGCAGCAGCCAGAGCGGGGCGCGCAACCTGATGGACCGGGCGGTGCTGCGCTTTGGCGAGGGGCGGATTGCGCCAGCGACCAAAGAGCGCTTCGTGAAGCTCGATGAACTGCCGTTTGATTTTGTCCGCCGTCGGGTCTCGGTGTCGGTGGAAGATGGCCGCCACGGCGATAAAAGCCTGATCTGCAAAGGCGCGGTCGAAGAGATGCTGATGGTGGCCACGCATCTGCGCGAAGGCGACCGCGTGGTTGCGCTGGATGAAACCCGCCGCGATCTGCTGTTAGCCAAAACGCAGGATTACAACGCCCAGGGTTTCCGCGTGCTGCTGGTCGCGACCCGCAAGCTGGATGACTCCGCCCTGACAACCCCGCTGTGCGCCGCGGATGAGCAAGGGCTGACGGTCGAAGGGATGCTGACCTTCCTCGATCCGCCGAAGGAGAGCGCGGGAAAAGCGATTACCGCGCTGCGCGATAACGGCGTGGCGGTCAAAGTGTTGACCGGCGATAACCCGGTGGTCACGGCGCGTATTTGCCTGGAAGTGGGGATTGATGCCCACGGTATCCTGACCGGCGCGCAGATTGAAGCGATGACGGATAACGAACTGGAGCGCGAAGTGGAAACGCGTTCGGTATTCGCCAAACTGACGCCGCTGCAGAAGTCGCGCATCCTGAAAACGCTGCAGAAAAACGGCCACACCGTCGGCTTCCTCGGCGATGGCATCAACGATGCGCCGGCGCTGCGCGATGCGGACGTTGGTATTTCCGTCGACAGCGCGGCGGATATCGCCAAAGAGGCATCCGATATCATCCTGCTGGAAAAGGATTTGATGGTGCTGGAAGAAGGGGTGATCAAAGGGCGTGAGACCTTTGGCAATATCATTAAGTACCTGAATATGACCGCCAGCTCTAACTTCGGCAACGTCTTCTCGGTACTGGTGGCCAGCGCGTTTATTCCGTTTCTGCCGATGCTGGCGATTCATCTGCTGATCCAGAACCTGATGTACGATCTCTCTCAGCTCTCGCTGCCGTGGGACAAGATGGATAAGGAATTCCTGCGTAAGCCGCGCAAGTGGGATGCGAAAAATATCGGCCGCTTTATGCTGTGGATTGGCCCGACGTCGTCCATTTTTGATATCACCACCTTCGCGCTGATGTGGTACGTGTTTGCGGCGAATCACGTCGAAGCCCAGGCGCTGTTCCAGTCCGGGTGGTTTATTGAAGGGCTGCTGTCGCAAACGCTGGTGGTGCATATGCTGAGAACGCAGAAAATTCCGTTTATCCAGAGTCGGGCGACGTTGCCGGTGCTGCTCACCACCGCGGTCATTATGGCGATGGGCATCTACATTCCGTTCTCGCCGCTGGGGGCGATGGTCGGGCTGGAGCCGCTGCCGCTGAGCTACTTCCCGTGGCTGATCGCGACGCTGCTCAGCTACTGCCTGGTCGCGCAGGGCATGAAGCGTTTCTATATCAAACGCTTTGGTCAGTGGTTCTGATGATAAGGAGGCGCAGAGATGAATCGTTCTCCGGACACCCTCATCGCGCTGATATTTTTCCTGGTGGGTCTGCTGGTGCTGTTGCTGGCTATCTGGCAAATCCTGTTCTGAAAAAGGGGGCGCGATGCGCAGAGGATCGCTGGATAAAGTCTTTATTCAGGTGGCGATTATTGCGGCCATCATTATTCTGCTGACAATCTGGATTAGATAAGAGGAGCCCGGGCCATTGGCCCGGGTTTAGCATTTCTGCCGGGGAAAGGATTACAGATCGAAGCGGTCGAGGTTCATCACCTTGGTCCATGCGGCAACGAAGTCATTCACGAACTTCTGCCGCGCATCGCTGCAGGCATACACTTCAGCCAGGGCGCGCAGGACGGAGTTGGAGCCAAACACCAGGTCAACGCGGGTCGCGGTATATTTCTCTTCGCCGCTCTTACGGTCGCGGCCGATAAACAGCTCAGCGTGCTCGTCAGCGGCTTTCCAGACGGTCCCCATATCGAGCAGGTTAGCGAAGAAATCATTGCTCAACACCCCCACGCGGTCGGTAAACACGCCGTGTCGGCTGCCGTCGAAGTTCGCGCCCAGCACGCGCAGACCGCCCACCAGTACCGTCATTTCCGGCGCCGTCAGCGTTAACTGCTGCGCTTTATCAATCAGCAGCGTTTCGGTGGAGATGCCGCCGCCAACGCGACGATAGTTGCGGAAACCATCGGCCAGCGGCTGCAGCAGATCCATCGCTTCCACATCGGTCTGATCCTGACGCGCATCGACGCGGCCAGGGGCGAAGGGAACGCTAACCTGAACGCCCGCCGCCGCGGCAGCCTGCTCAATGCCCACCACGCCGGCCAGAACGATAATATCGGCCAGCGACGCTTTACCGGATGCCTGCTGAATCCCCTGCAGGGTCGGCAGCACGCGGGACGCGATGGCGTTTACCGGCCAGGATTTCTGCGGTTCCAGCGCCAGACGCGCGCCGTTGGCGCCGCCGCGTTTATCGCCGCCGCGGAAGGTGGAGGCCGATGCCCAGGCAACGGAAACCAGCTCGCTGACCGAAAGGCCGGCGTCGGCAATGGCGGTTTTCAGCGTCGCGATATCCTCTGCGGTTGGGGTGTGGACCGCCGCCGGTAGCGGATCTTGCCAGATCAGATCTTCTTTCGGCACTTCCGGGCCCATGTAGCGGGACTTCGGCCCCATATCGCGGTGAATAAGTTTAAACCATGCGCGGGCAAAGGCTTCGTTAAAGGCCTGCGGGTCGTTAAGGAAGCGGCGGGAAATCTTGTCGAACTCCGGGTCGAAGCGCAGCGTCAGGTCGGTGACCAGCATGGTCGGCTTGCGTTTTTTCTCCGGATTAAACGGGTCAGGAATGATCTCCGGCGCATCTTTCGCTTCGAACTGAATCGCGCCTGCCGGGCTGCGGGTTTGCACCCACTCATATTTGTACAGGTTTTCGAAGAAGTAGTTGCTCCACTGGGTCGGCGTTTGCGTCCAGACCACTTCCAGACCGGAGGTGATCGCGTCGGCGCCCGCGCCGCTGCCGTAGCTGTTCGCCCAGCCGAGTCCCTGCGCTTCAATCGGCGCCGCTTCCGGCTCTGCGCCAACGTGGCTGGTCACCGCGGAACCGTGGGTTTTGCCCAGCGTATGACCGCCGGCGATCAGCGCGACGATCTCTTCATCATTCATTGCCATATTGCCGAAGGTCGCGCGAATCGCGGAGGCGGCGGAGAGCGGGTCGCCGCTGGCGTTGGGGCCTTCAGGGTTGACGTAAATCAGCCCCATTTCGGTCGCGCCAATGGCCTGCTGATTCAGGCTTTCCGGATGACGATGGGCAAGCCATTCGGTTTCGTTACCCCAGTCGACGTCCAGATCCGGTTCCCAAACGTCTTCACGACCGGCACCGAAGCCAAACGTACGGAAACCGGCATTTTCCAGCGCCACGTTGCCTGCCAGCATATAGAGGTCGGCCCAGGAGATTTTTTGCCCGTATTTTTGTTTTACCGGCCACAGCAGGCGACGGGCTTTGTCGAGGCTGACGTTATCCGGCCAGGAGTTGAGCGGTGCGAAACGCTGCTGGCCGCGGCCCGCGCCGCCGCGCCCGTCAACGGTACGATAGGTACCGGCGCCGTGCCACGCCATACGAATAAACAGCCCGATATAGCTACCCCAGTCCGCTGGCCACCACTCCTGAGAATCGGTGAGCAGGGCGCGCAGATCGGCCTTCAGGGCCGAGTAGTCGAGCTTCTTAAACTCTTCGCGGTAGTTAAAGTGTTCGCCCAGCGGGTTTGAACGATTGGAGTGCTGATTCAGCAGATCCACCCGTAGTTGATTTGGCCACCAGTCGCGGTTGCCGGTGCCACCGCCCGCGCTCTGGGTGGGCGTCGCCGTCTCGGCGTGGAAAGGGCATTTCCCTGCCGACGGGGTATTCGAAGGATCGTTTGACGTGCTCATATCAGGCTCCGTTTGCTTTTGTGAATGCCATTACGATATACACTGCTACCAATAAGCGATATTTGAATGAGTCTACGGATTTAATAGTTATTTCCGTTCAATGCCTTTGTAAAAACCGAACATATATCATTGTTCAATGATTGATTGTTCAGTATTGACTCAACCACAATAGTCGTAACATACGCGTAAAGGAATCGTTAAGACATCATCCCCGCCAGCGAAGACCGATTGTTTGAGTTACGACAATTTTAGTGCGTAAAACGGCTTAGCGCTGCCAGTATAAAGGCGTACCAAAAACGTCGATAAAATAGTCTATTACCGCACGTACGTTTAACGAAGGATGACGGGCGTGAGGGTAGATCGCCGACACCGGCGAGGGGCTGCTGCCGATCGCCGCGCTGTAGTGAGGCATCAGCTGAATCAGCCTTCCAGCCCCCATGGCTTCATTGACCATCCAATCGGGAAAGAGCACCACCCCCATGCCTCCCAGCGCAGCGGTCAGCAGCGCATCGGCGTTATTTGATGCCAGCCGCGGCGTTTGCGGATAGTGAACCCATTCTCCCTCCGCGAGGCGGAACAGCCAGCGGTTAGGTCCATTTGAACCGCTGTAGACCAGCGTGCTGTGATGGCGAAGATCTTCCGGTTTCTCCGGCGTGCCGCAGCGCTGCAGATAGTCCGGAGCCGCAACCAGATAGTGATGCTGCATACCCAGTACTCTGGCATGAACGCTGGAGTCCGGCAGGCTGCCGATGCGGAAAATCAGGTCGGTCGCTTCGCGGTGCGGATC
The DNA here is from genome assembly GCF_040064585.1 of Klebsiella sp. CN_Kp113. Classification (NCBI taxonomy): domain Bacteria; kingdom Pseudomonadati; phylum Pseudomonadota; class Gammaproteobacteria; order Enterobacterales; family Enterobacteriaceae; genus Klebsiella; species Klebsiella sp. CN_Kp113. Next base: position 74,130 of record NZ_JBEAID010000023.1, read on the forward strand.
GATAAAATCATCGGTCAGCGCCAGCGCAATTTGCATCTGTGGATAGCGCTGCGTCAGCCCCGGCAGCCACGGCGCGATATGGCGCTGGCCAAAATAGACCGGGGCGTTGATCCGCACCAGTCCACCCGGCTCAAGACGACGGTCCTGCAGGTCGCGCCTGGCAACGCTGAACCGTTCGCCGAGCCCTCTGGCATGTTCGGCAAACAGGCGTCCCGCTTCGGTGGGAACCACCGCCCGGGTATTACGATAAAAGAGCTGCTGGCCGAGCGCATCCTCAAGCTGGTGAATGACGCGCGACACCATTGAGGGCGAAACGCCTTCCCGCCTCGCCACCACGGAGAAACTCTGGCTGTCATAGACGGCGATAAACAGCTGTAGCGCCCGAAAATTCACATTACCCGCATCGCTCATTAATGCAATATCCGCAAAAGTGTTTCCCTGATTGTATCGTTTTTCACATTACTTCGCTGCTTTATGCTCTGCCACCCAATCAATAATCGGATATCAACGATGCAGTTATTACTTATTTTTCTTGTGATTGCCGGCGGCATGGGGTTATCCGTGGAAGCCGGACTACTCGGGCCGCTTGCCGGTCAGGTAGGGGACCTGTGGGCCACCTTCAGCATTTTTAGCGTCGGGAGCGCGCTAACCTTTCTGCTGATGCTGCTGTTTGGCCCCAGGCAGGGTCCCTCGTTCTTCTCCTTACCGGGCTGGCAGCTTACCGGGGGCGTACTGGGGCCCATTTACGTCGTCATCTTAACCATTGCCGTACCGGTTATCGGTATCGCCATGACGATGATCGGCATTCTGGCCGGTCAGGTATGCAAAAGCCTGCTGATTGACCACTACGGTCTGTTTGGTTCGGCAAAACGTAAAATCGATGGACGGCGGGTTATCGCGCTGCTGTTTATCATCGTCGCCCTGATTCTGATCGCCACAAGCTGAGGAGTTAACATGAGTAGCATAATGATTTTGCTGGCGCTGGTCGGCGGCGCGATGTTGAGTATGCAGGCGGCGATTAACGGCCGTTTGGGCAGCCAGGTGGGCGTATTTCGCAGCGCGTTTCTCACGTTTGCGGTGGGCGCCTTGATCACGGCGCTGCTGATTTTTTATTTTGCCCCCCATCAGTCGACAACGCTGCTGGATGTGCCGAAATGGCAGCTGCTGGGCGCATTTTGCGGGGTTCCCTATATCGTAATTATGGTGGTGGCGGTGCAGCGTATCGGTACCGCGACGGCCACGGTGGCGGTGATTTTTGGCCAACTGGCCATGAGTCTGCTGATCGATAATTTTGGCTGGCTGGGTAACGACGCCATTGCCTTTTCAGCGGGGCGGCTGGGGGCCATCGTCTGTCTGGGGCTGGCGCTGTTCTTTATTTACCGCTCCAGCGCGGCGGCAAAAGCTGAAGATAAGGAGAGTTAGCCCACCTGTTCAGGTGAGTTGTCGCGCATCGCCAACCGCGGTCATACTGTTCGTCACCCTGTGACTGGCGCTTTAGACAGGTACTGTCGGGGAGCATGGGGATCGCCGCCGCGCGCCTGGGCATCACATCACTTTACCGGAGATACGCTATGCCTGAGATACCGTCGCTGCTGACCTTCGCGCTTGTTGCCCTTGGCCTGGTATTGACCCCGGGGCCGAATATGATCTATCTGATTTCGCGCTCGATTTGCCAGGGAAGAAGGGCCGGACTGGTCTCCCTCGGCGGGGTGGCGCTGGGGTTTGTGTTTTATATGCTGTGCGCCGCTTTCGGTATTACCGCACTGATCTTCGCCGTTCCCTACGCTTACGACGCGTTGCGCATCAGCGGCGTGGTCTATCTGCTTTATCTGGCCTGGCAGGCGGTGAAGCCCGGCGGGCGCTCGGTCTTTGCGGTGCGCGACCTGCCTGCCGATAGCGGCCGTAAGCTGTTTATGATGGGCTTTATTACTAACCTGGCGAACCCTAAAATCGCCATCATGTATCTCTCACTGCTGCCGCAGTTTATCTCTCCCGGACACGGCAGCATCCTTGCACAGTCGCTGGTGCTGGGAGGGACGCAGGCGCTCATTAGCGTAGCGGTTAATGCGCTGATTGTGGTGATGGCCGGGCAGGTGTCGCTGTTTCTCGCGGGGCGCCCGTTATGGCAGCAGTTTCAGCGCTGGCTGATGGCGACGGTGCTGGCGGGGATGGCGGTGAAAATTGCCTTCGAGGCGCGGAAGTAATCGCTGCGCCCGGCGGTGCTACGCTGCCGGGCGCAAGGAATGGCTTTAGGCTCCTGGCCCTATCAGCTGTGAGCGGATCGTCGCCTCCGGCATCATCTCCAGCAGGCCGTTGCTCAGCATCTCTCCCGCCTCCTGCAGCGCGCTAAGCGGCATTTCCGGCAGGCTTTCAAGAATAAACCACATCCGCGGACTCTCCACGCTCAGACGAGTACGTACTCCCTGTCGCCAGTTCCAGCGTCGGCAGGTCACGCCGCGATCGTCGCCCCAGACCACTTCTCCCGCGTCGGGATATTCGTGAACGATCTGCCCCTCTTTGACGGTATCGAACGGTTCGCTGCCGTCCGCGAGCTTGAGGTGCGGGGCGCCAACGTAAGCCGCCAGGTTTTCGCCGCCGACCGGCACGGCGTAGCGCAGGCTCACCGCATTATAGAGATCGACGATGGGATCGATCGCAGCCATCTCGCCATCGCGCAGCACCCGCCTGCGCAAGGCTTCCGCCGAGCAGGGCGTCCGCTTGGGTTTTGCGCCAAAGGCGCGGAATACCTCGTTCCAGGCCTGCAGGTGCGCCTCCGCCCACTGCGGCTCGCCGGCGATAACCGCCTGGCAGGCGGAGCGGAGCGCATCGGACCCGACCAGGGGGGCGCGTACGGCGGCGGAAACGACATCAATGCTCAGGGCGCGAAAGCCGGGGGCCAGCGCGGAGACCTGCGGGCTGATTGACGGTAATACGCTATTCATTGGATAATCCTGTAACGACCATTTTAAAGCATAATATCGACCGATGACCAATAAAGTCAATATAACGACCGACGCGGGCGCCGATGCCGCCATGATTAATGAAGCCGTTGCGGCGCGCATTAAGCGCTACCGGGCGGAAAAGAAGATCTCCCTGGATGAGCTGTCGCGACGCGCGGGCGTCAGCAAAGGTATGCTGGTAGACATTGAAGCCTGCAGGGCCAATCCCAGCATTGCGCTGTTGTGCCGTCTGGCCTCGGCGCTGGGCGTTTCCGTGGCCGATTTTGTCAATGTCGCCACCGCGCCGCCGGTAAAGGTGATTGCAGAAGGCGAGATTCCCACGCTGTGGCAGGGCGAGCAGGGCGGCAAGGCGCGGCTCCTTGCCGGTACCAGCGGTCCGGATATGGTTGAGCTCTGGCAGTGGAGCCTCAATCCGGGAGAAATGTTCACATCGCCGGGGCACGGGGAGGGGACGACTGAGCTGCTTTTCGTGACCGAGGGCGCCTTAACCCTGACGGTTAACGACGGGGTCTATCTGATTCGAGAGGGGGATTCCGCCGTCGCGCGTACCGACGCCCCGCATAGCTACGCTAACGCCGGGGATAAGATCGCGCGATTCACCATGACGGTGAGCGAAAAAGCACGCTAGCAAGCGTTTCCCGGCGAGCGGCTATCGTCCCGACCGCTCGCCGCCTTCACGCCATACGCACCAAATCCATGCAATGCCCCATCATCACTCCCCATTTTTGGGAGTCGCGGCGGCGCCTGCCGTCGTAGGGCTGATTTTACGCGCGCTGCGCGCCTGGCATAGACCTTGCACACTCCTGTTCAGAAGGCAGCGCAACAGACAATTGAGATAACACAATAGCTGGCTAGGGTTCCGGTTCACTCAGGTGAACGTCTGGTCCGAGAGCTGGCGACCTCTGCGAGGTTACACGGCGGGACAAAAGCCCGGGAGACAGCAGCACCGTTGGGTGTCGCGCTGCCCCCGTTTCTCGTGCTAACCAGAGGTCCACCATGAAGACACCGCCGATCCTCCGCTCTCTTATCCTGTCGCTGGCGCTGCTGGCCAGCGTCCCCTCGTTTGCCGCCGTCAAAAAAGAGTTCAACATCTGCTGGACTATCTATGCCGGATGGATGCCCTGGGGCACCATCAGCAACGAAAAGATCATCGATAAATGGGCCAGCAAATACGGCATCAAAATCAATATCGTTCAGCTGAACGACTACATCGAATCCATTAACCAGTACACCGCGGGCCAGTTTGACGGCTGCACCATGACCAACATGGATGCCCTGACCATTCCGGCGGCGGGGGGCGTGGATACCACGGCGCTCATTACCGGCAGCTACTCCGACGGCAACGACGGCGTGGTGCTGAAGGGGGCGGATAAAAAGCTCAGCGATCTGAAAGGCATGGCGGTGTATCTCCCGGAGCTTTCGGTATCGCACTACCTGCTGGTTCGCGGTCTGGAAAAAGCCGGGCTGCAGGAAAAAGACGTCAAAGTGGTCAATACCTCGGATGCGGATATCGTCTCGGCTTTTGGCACCAGCGGCGTACGCGCGGCGGTGGCCTGGAATCCACAGCTTTCGGTTATCAAAAAGACGCCGCAAACCACGGAGGTCTTTAGCTCTTCGCAGGTTCCCGGCGAGCTGATCGACATGATGGTGGTGAATACTCAGACCCTCAAAGATAACCCGGCGCTGGGTAAAGCCCTGACCGGCGCCTGGTTCGAGATGATGGCCAAAATGCAGGCCGGAGATACGCAGGCGCTAAGCGCAATGGCCGCCGATTCCGGCACCGACCTCGCGGGCTACCGGGCGCAGCTAAAAACAACCCATCTCTTCTGGACGCCTGCCGATACCCTGACGTTTATCTCCTCGCCGGCGCTGGCAAAAACCATGCAGCGGGTAGCGCAGTTCTCTTTTGACAAAGGGCTGCTGGGAGAGGGAGCGCAGAGCGCTGACTTTATCGGCATGACCTTCCCCGGCGGCGTCACCGTCGGCGATACCGCCAACAGCAAGCTGCGCTTTGACGACAGCTATCTGAAGCTGGCCGCGGCGGGGCAGCTGTAATGATTGACCTTGGGAGTCCACGCCATGCGCCACATTAACCGCTATCCCCGGCAGGGTATGCGCCTGACGCTGATGCTATTGCCCTTCGTCCTGATGATCGCCGCCTGGTTTATCGGTTCGGCGGTGCGGCTGGAAGCCAACCCGCAGGATAAACTGCTGCCCGGCCTGTCGCAGATGATCGCGGCCATTGACCGGATGGCCTTCACCCCGGATAAACGCAGCGGCGAGTATCTGCTGTGGGCCGACACGCTGATTAGTATGAGCCGCCTGCTGATTGGTCTGGCGCTCTCTTCGCTGATTGGCCTGGGCATCGGCATCGCCGCCGGCGTGTTCCCGATGTACCGCGCGGTGCTGTCGCCGCTGATGACCGTGGTGTCGATGATCCCGCCGCTGGCGATCCTGCCGGTGCTGTTTATCGTCTTCGGCCTGGATGAGCTATCAAAAGTGATGCTTATCGTCATTGGCATTACGCCGATGCTGGCGCGCGACCTTGAACAGCGGGCGCGGGAAATCCCGGCGGAGCTGTTTATCAAAGCGCAAACCCTCGGCGCCAATAGCTGGACGGTGGTGCTGCGGGTAGTGCTGCCGCAGCTGCTGTCGCGGCTGATAACCTCCCTGCGCCTGCTGCTGGGCTCCGCATGGCTGTTTTTGATCTCCGCCGAGGCCATTTCCGCCACCGCCGGTCTCGGCTATCGCATATTCCTCGTCCGCCGCTATATGGCGATGGATGTGATTATTCCTTACGTCATCTGGATAACCCTGCTGGCATGGCTGATGGATCTGGCGCTGCGTCAGCTGCACAAAGCCTGTTTCCCGTGGGCGGAAGGAGGCCGGGCATGAGCTTTATCGACATCAAAAATATCTGGCAGGAGTACGGCGACCACGTGGTGCTGGAGCGCATCAATTTGCAGGTGAAAGAGGGCGAGTTCTGTTCGATGGTCGGCGCGTCCGGCTGCGGGAAGTCGACGTTTTTACGCCTGCTGCTCGGCCAGGAAAAGCCGACTCGCGGGGAGATCACCCTCGACGGCCAGCCGCTGGCGGCGGAGCCGGACCGCAGCCGCGGCGTGGTGTTTCAGCGTTATTCGGTTTTCCCGCACCTCAACGTGCTGGATAACGTCGCCATTGGCCTCGAACTCCCGGCGTCACCGCTGTTTGGCCGGCTGTTTGCCGGCAGAAAACGCGACGCGCGCGAACGGGCGCAGCGGATGCTGGAGAAAGTCGGACTGGGGCACGCGCTGAATAAATATCCGGCGCAGCTCTCCGGCGGGATGCAGCAGCGGCTGGCGATCGCCCAGGCTTTCGTCATGCAGCCGCGCGTACTGCTGCTTGATGAACCCTTCGGCGCGCTGGATCCCGGTATTCGCAAGGATATGCACGGGCTGCTGCTCCAGCTGTGGAGCGAAACGCGGATGACGGTTTTTATGGTCACCCACGACCTCGCGGAGGGCTTCAACCTTGGCACCCGGCTGCTGGTTTTCGACAAAGTGCGCATCGATCCGCAGGCGCCCAACGCCTGGGGTGCGCGCGTTACCTACGATATTCCGCTCAATGAAGCGCGGATGTCGCAGCTGGCAACCGGCAGCGACAATAACGTTTACGCATTAAGGAGATAGTTTGATGACCGCACTTTTTCACTCATCCCCCAGCCTGCGCGAAGAGCGGCTACCCGGCGGGGCGCACACCTCGCTGATTTTGCGCAAAGGGCAGATTCTGCGAATGACCGATATCGATGGCGGAGCCAACGTCAGCATGATGATGCTGAATCCCCATGAGAAGAGTGAGCGCCTGAATCTGCCGGATACCCTCAAGGGCCAGCACACCGCGCGCCTGACCACCGGGCACTGTTTCTACTCCGACATGGGGCGCGTTCTGGCCGGGATTGTTGCCGACAGCTGCGGCTGGCACGACCCGTTCGGCGGGATACTCAACGCCGACGAGACGCGTGAAAAATATGGCGCAGGACGCTACCAGGAGCTGCGCAACGGCTTCTACCGCAACGGCGTCGATAACCTGCTGGTTGAAATGGGTAAATGGGAACTGGGCCTGGAGGACCTGCTGATGGTGGTTAACTTCTTCAGCAAAGTCACCGTCGATGAGGATGGCCGTTTTCAGTTTATTTCCGCCAACAGCCGCGCCGGAGATTACGTTGAGCTGTTTGCGCCGATGGATGTCCTCATGGTGCTGACCGCGCTGCCGCATCCTCAGGACCCTGCCGCTGAGTACGCTCCGCGGCCAATCCAGCTGAGCTGGTACCAGGCTGACGATGCGCAGGCGGCCGCGGAAGCGCTATTTACCCGCGATGAAAACCAGCGCGCGTTCCTCAACACCCAACTTTTTGCCCTGTAAGGAGGCTGCGATGACCCTGATCGCCAGTAACCGTCGTCCCGAAGATGCCGTCTATCGCCATGTGATCCCGGCAGGGGAACCCTGGCTGTTTGAGGTACAAAAAGGGCAAACCCTGCGCCTGCTTGACCTCGAAGGCAACCAGGCCATTGATACCCTGTTTTACAACGCCGATAACCCCCGAGAACGCTACGATCCGCAGCGCACGCTGCGCCGCCAGGGCAATGCCTATCTGACTACCGGCAGCGTACTCTATTCCAATCTGGGCAATCCGCTGTTGACCATCGTTGCCGACACCTGCGGTCGCCACGATACCCTCGGCGGCGCCTGTGCCCAGGAGAGCAACACCGTGCGCTACGCCCAGGATAAACGCTATATGCACAGCTGTCGGGATAATTTCCTCTGCGCCTGCCTGCACGATGGCCGCCTGCATAAGCGCGATATTGGCGCCAACATTAACTTTTTCATGAACGTCCCGGTGACGCCGGAAGGCGGTCTGACCTTTGAGGACGGAATATCGGCGGCGGGGAAATACGTTGAGCTGCGCGCCGAATGCAACGCCGTGGTGCTGATTTCCAACTGTCCGCAGTTAAATAATCCCTGCAACGGCTGGAACCCCACGCCCGCCGAGGTGCTGGTATGGAACTGACCCGCTGGCAGCGCTGGCGTCTGCTGGCCTTTCGGCTCTTCGCCGTCCGCGCAGACCGCCTGAACAGTACGCCGACGCGCAAACCTTAAGCGCCGGTTCACCCCGGGGACGACCTTAGGGGAACATCGAATTCTTGCGGGACGACCCGCGACCCTGTGAGTTCCGCTTATGTTTGATACCTTACTGATTGCCAACCGCGGCGCCATCGCCTGCCGCATTCTGCGCACCCTGCGCGCGATGCAGGTGAAGGGCGTCGCCGTCTATTCCGAAGCCGACCTGAGTAGTCTGCATATCCGCGACGCGGATGAAGCGTTAAGCCTCGGCGACGGCCCGGCGGCGCAAACCTATCTGGTGACGGAGAAGATCCTTGCCGCCGCGCAGCAGAGCGGCGCCAAAGCGATCCACCCCGGCTACGGCTTTCTGTCTGAAAACGCGGCCTTCGCCGAGGCCTGCGAGGCGGCGGGGGTGGCGTTTGTCGGCCCCACTCCACAGCAGCTGCGCACCTTCGGCCTGAAGCATACCGCTCGCGCCTTAGCCAAAGCCGAGGGCGTGCCGCTGCTTGAAGGCAGCGAGCTGCTGGCCGACAGCGGCGAAGCCTGCCGGGCGGCTGAGGCGGTGGGCTATCCGGTCATGCTCAAAAGCACCGCCGGCGGCGGCGGGATTGGCATGCGCGTCTGTCGCGACGCCCGTGAGCTGATTGAGGCGTTTGCCGCGGTGCAGCGGCTGGGACAGAACAACTTCAGCGACGGCGGGGTATTTCTCGAAAAATATATCGAACGCGCCCGCCATCTGGAGGTACAAATCTTCGGCGACGGGCGGGGAGAGGTCATCGCGCTCGGCGTGCGCGACTGTTCAGTCCAGCGGCGTAACCAGAAAGTGATTGAAGAGACGCCCGCGCCGAATCTGCCTGACGGGATGGCGCAGGCGCTATGCGCGGCGGCTATCGCGTTGGGTAAAGCGGTGAGCTACCGCAGCGCCGGGACGGTGGAGTTTGTCTATGACAGCGCGGCGCGGCAGTTTTATTTCCTCGAGGTAAATACCCGGCTTCAGGTCGAACACGGCGTCACGGAGCAGGTGTGGGGCGTTGACCTGGTGCGCTGGATGATTGAGCTGGCGGCGGGGGAACTGCCTCCGCTACCTGAGCTGGCCGCCGGGTTACGGCCCCAGGGTCACGCTATCCAGGCGCGAATTTACGCCGAAGATCCGGGGCGGCAATTCCAGCCTTCTCCCGGACTGTTAACGGACGTCTTCTTTCCGCCGGCGGACGGCGCAGCCCTGCGTATTGACCGCTGGGTGGAAGCCGGGTGCGAAGTCCCGCCGTTCTTCGACCCGATGCTGGCGAAAGCGATCGCCTGGCGCCCCAGCCGCGATGAGGCTATCGCCGGCCTGGCGCAGGCGCTGGCGGAGACTCGCCTGTACGGCGTAGAAACTAACCGCGTGTACCTGCAACAAATTCTTGGCTTTGCGCCCTTTACCGAAGGCGAGCCCTGGACCCGCTGCCTTGAGCAGCTGCGCTACCGCGCGGCGACCGTGGAGGTGCTGAGCGCCGGAACCCAGACCAGCGTGCAGGACTATCCGGGACGTTTGGGGTACTGGGCGGTGGGCGTACCGCCGTCGGGGCCGATGGACGATCGCGCCCTGCGTCTCGGCAACCGCCTGCTGGGCAATGCCGAGGGAGCGGCCGCGCTGGAAATCACCCTCAACGGGCCGACCCTGAAATTTAATACCGACGTTCAGGCGGTGGTATGCGGCGCGCCATTGGCGGTGACGCTCGATGGCGTAGACCAGCCGCTGGACTGCGTATTGACTATTCCGGCGGGGGCGACTCTGAAGCTGGGCGCGATAAGCGGCGCGGGGGTCAGAAGCTATCTCTGCCTGAGCGGCGGCATTCAGGTACCGGACTATCTGGGGAGTAAAAGCACCTTTACCCTCGGCCAGTTTGGCGGCCACGGCGGACGGGCGCTGCGCGGAGGCGACGTGCTGCATCTGGCGCCGCACGCCGCCGCCAGAAGCGGGGATCAACTGCCCGCCGCGCTACGCACAGCGCTGGCGGAGGTGCGGACGCTGCGGGTGATTTACGGCCCCCACGGCGCGCCGGAATTCTTTGCGCCGGAATATATTGCGACGTTCTTCGCCACGGAGTGGGCGGTCCACTTTAACTCCAGCCGCACCGGCGTGCGCCTGATTGGCCCCAAGCCGCTGTGGGCCCGCGACAGCGGCGGCGAAGCGGGGCTGCATCCGTCGAATATTCACGATAACCCTTACGCGGTGGGCGCGGTCGATTTTACCGGCGATATGCCGGTGATCCTTGGACCGGACGGGCCTAGCCTCGGCGGTTTTGTCTGCCCGGTAACGGTGATTGAAGCCGACCTCTGGCAGTTAGGCCAGCTCAAGGCCGGGGATAAAGTGCGTTTCGTGGCGGTGGATTTACCCACCGCCCGGCGGCTGGCGGAAGGGCGGCGCGCCGAGCTGGCGACCTTAAGTCACCAGGCGATAGCCTGGCAGCCCGCGCCGCTGACGTCGCCTGTCGTGATGACCTGCGGCGAGGCGGACAAACGCCTGGTGGCGCGACTCTCCGGCGATACGCATCTGCTGCTGGAAGCCGGGGAGCCGGAGCTGGATCTGGTTCTGCGTTTCCGCATTCACGCTCTGATGCAGGCCCTGGAAGCGCAATCAAGAGACGGCGCGATCGATATCACCCCGGGGATTCGCTCGCTGCAAATCCATTTTCAGCCGGAAACGTTGCCCCTTGAGACGCTGCTGGCGTGGGTGCGCGGCGAGTGGTCCACGGTCTGCCTGAGCGACGATCTGCAGGTGCCGACGCGCGTGGTGCATCTGCCGCTCTCCTGGGACGATCCGGCCTGCCGCAGGGCAATCGATAAATATATGACCACCGTGCGCCAGGACGCGCCCTGGTGCCCGAGTAATCTGGAATTTATCCGTCGCATCAACGATCTGCCCGATGAACAGGCGGTATGGAATACGGTATTTGACGCCAGCTATCTGGTGATGGGTCTGGGCGATGTTTATCTCGGCGCGCCGGTGGCGACGCCGCTTGACCCGCGCCATCGCCTGGTTACCACCAAGTACAACCCGGCGCGCACCTGGACGGCGGAAAACTCGGTCGGCATCGGCGGGGCCTATCTGTGCGTCTACGGCATGGAGGGGCCCGGCGGCTATCAGTTCGTTGGCCGGACCCTGCAGATGTGGAATCGCTATCGCGAGGTGGCGGATTTTGCCGGCAAGCCCTGGCTGCTGCGTTTCTTCGACCAACTGCGTTTCTATCCGGTTTCGGCCGAAGAGCTGCTGCAAATTCGCCGCGATTTCCCGCTCGGACGCTACCCGCTGCGCATTGAGCACAGCACGCTGCGGCTGGCGGAATACCAGCAGTTTCTCCGCCGCGAAGCGCACAGCATCGGCGCGTTTCGCGAGCATCAGCAGCAGGCGTTTAACGCCGAACGCGATCGCTGGATAGCCAGCGGACAGGCCCATTTTGACAGCCAGGAGAGCGCCGTGGATGAGGGCGGAGACGCGCCGCTGCGGCAGGGCGAACAGGGGGTGGAAAGCCCGATTTCCGGAAACCTGTGGCAAGTACAAACGGCGGCAGGCAGCCGGGTCCGCGCGGGGGATGTGCTGGTCGTGCTGGAGTCGATGAAGATGGAGATCCCGCTGCTGGCCCCCTGCGATGGCGTTATTCAACAGGTTCACGTACAGCCGGGCAGCGCGGTACGCGCCGGGCAGCGGGTGGCGGTGATTATTGAGGAGAAGGCATGATGCAGCAGACGTTTGATTTACGCCTGGCAACCCTGGCGGAGCGTTATCGCACCGGTAAAACCACGCCGCGCAGCGTGCTGGCGGACATCCGCCAGCGGGCGCAGGCGCTGAACCCCGAGTTCCGGTTGTTTATCCATATTCTGAGCGAAGAAGAGCAGGAGCCGTTTCTGGCGGCGCTGGATGGCCTCTCGCCGGCCGCGCTGCCGCTGTACGGCGTGCCGTTCGCCATCAAAGACAATATCGATCTGGCGGAGATTGTCACCACCGCGGCCTGTCCGGCGTTTGCGTATCGGGCGGAGCAGAGCGCGACGATTGTCGCTCAGCTGATTGCGCTGGGCGCCGTGCCGGTCGGTAAAACCAATCTCGATCAGTTCGCTACCGGTCTGAACGGTACCCGATCGCCGTACGGTCGCTGCCGCAATAGCTATCATGCGGAGTATCCCTCCGGCGGTTCCAGCGCCGGTTCCGCGCTGGCGGTGGCGCTGGGCGTGGCCAGCTTCTCGTTGGGCACGGATACCGCCGGTAGCGGCCGCGTCCCGGCAGGGCTGAATAACCTGGTGGGTCTGAAGGCCAGTAAAGGGCTGATATCCACCGCAGGGGTGGTCCCCGCCTGTCGTACGTTAGACTGCGTGACCTTTTTCAGCCCCACCGCCGACGAGGCCAGCCAGCTGCTGGCGCTCGTCGCACAGTGCGATCCGCAGGACGCCTGGAGCCGCCGTAATCCTCAGTGGAACAGCCGTCAGGCGTTCGGCAGGCCGTCCGCGGGGTTTCGTTTTGGCGTTCCGCGCGAGCTCAATTTCCTCGGCTGCCGCGCAAGCGAACGCCTGTTTTCCCAGGCCCGGCAACGGCTGACGGCGCTGGGCGGGGTGGCAGTTGAGATTGATTTCACGCCGTTTCTGGCGGCAGCCCGGCTGCTGTATGACGGGCCGTGGGTCGCCGAACGCTACGCGGTGGTCGGTCCGCTGATGGCGCGGCAACCGGAGGCGGTGCTGCCGGTTATTCGCGACGTGCTGGCAAAAGCGCCGGGCACCGACGCCACGGCGACCTTTACGGCGATCTATCAGCTACAGCAGTACAAAGCCCGGTGCGACGCGATACTCGAGACCCTGGACTGCGTGCTGACGCCAACCTATCCGCGCCCGGTGACGCTTGACGAGCTGGAGGCGGAGCCGATCGCGCGCAACGCCGATCTCGGGTACTACACCAACTTTATGAACCTGCTGGACTATGCCGCGGTGAGCGTGCCATGCGGATTTATGCCGGACGGATTGCCTTCGGGCGTCACGCTGTTTGGCCGGGCCTTTACCGACCAGTATTTACTGGGCCTGGCCGATGCGTTTCAGCGCGCTGAGCGGCTGCCGCTGGCGGGCGGAGCGCGGCTGGAAACCCCGCCGCCTGAACGCGTCGCCGGGCATGACCGAATGGCGCTGGTTGTTTGCGGCGCTCATCTCTCTGGCCTGCCGCTTAACGGCCAGCTGCTGGCGCGGGGCGGTCGGCTGCTGCAGGCGACCCGCAGCGCGCCGCACTATCGTTTATACGCTCTCGCGGACGGCAAACGCCCGGCGATGGTTCGCGCCGATAGCGGCGGGGCGTCGATCGCGGTTGAAGTGTGGGAGCTACCCAGCGCGGAGGTCGGTTCGCTGCTGGCGGCCATCCCCGCGCCGCTGGGCCTGGGAAAAGTTGAGCTTGCCGACGGACGCCGGTTAGCGGGCTTTATCTGCGAAGCCAATGGATTAGGCGAAGCCACGGAGATTACCGCCTACGGCGGCTGGCGCGCCTGGCTGGCACGCTAAACTACAACCCCCTCCATCGCTTTTTGATGGAGGGGGGTTGGTGACAGTGTCACCTTAAATTTCTAACATGCTGAAACATTTCTGCCAGATCATTAGCAACCTTTCGGTAGGGCTCCCGCTGCGATAACGCTATTCTTCCCCGCTTTTCCCTTTTCAGGCACTTTGTAACCCAGGTAAATGACCGCTAATGTCCCTAATGAGAGATGAAATTCGCGACCATTCAGCGGAAAAGATGCTATTTATCCGCCGTGCCGTCATTGCGTTTCTACTGGTGGTGATTTGCTTCGCCATCCTGATCCTTAATCTTTACCGCCTGCAGGTGGATCAGCACGACTTTTATCAGACGCGTTCAAACCAGAACGACATTAAAATGCTGCCCATCGCGCCGAGCCGGGGGCTGATTTTCGACCGCAACGGCATCCCGCTGGTACAAAATATTACCCTCTACCGTTTGCAGGTGATCCCGAGCAAAATCGCCGATATGACGGCGCTGCTGCAGCAGCTGACGCCGATCGTTGATTTAACCCCGCAGGATATCGCCGACTTCCGCGACGATATGCACCACAACAGCCGCTACAAAGAGGTGACGTTAAAATCGGACCTGAGCGATGTTGAAGTGGCGCGTTTTGCGGTCAATGAGTTTCATTTCCCCGGCGTCACGGTGGAGAGCTATCAGCAGCGCGCTTATCCCTACGGCGCCGAACTGGCGCACGTGGTTGGCTATGTCTCGAAGATCAACGACAGCGATCTGCAAAAGCTGGCCAAAGCCGGGGAAGAAGAGAACTACGCCGCCGACCACAATATCGGCAAGCAGGGCATTGAAGGCTACTACGAGAAAGCGCTGCACGGCACCACCGGCTATCAGGAAGTGGAAGTGGATAACCACGGGCGGGTCGTGCGTCTGCTAAAAGAGGTTCCGCCGGTGGCCGGGAAGAACATCTACCTGACGCTGGATCTGCACCTGCAGCAGTATATCGAGTCGGTGCTGAAGGGGCAGCGCGCGGCGGTAGTGGCCGTCGATCCGCGCGATGGCGGCGTGCTGGCCATGGTGTCGAGCCCCAGCTACGATCCCAATCCCTTTGTCAGGGGCATCGGCTATCAGGCCTACCGTTCGCTGCTCGATAACCCGGACCGGCCGCTGATTAACCGGGTCACCCAGGGTCTCTATCCGCCCGCGTCGACGGTGAAGCCCTACATGGCGCTGTCGGCGCTGTCTGCGGGCGTGATCACGCCAACCACTTCCTTCTTCGGCGCGCCGACCTGGACGCTGCCGGGGACCCAGCGCCGCTACCGCGACTGGCTGAAGAGCGGCCACGGCATGCTTAACGTCACCAAAGCGATAGAAGAATCTGCGGATACTTTCTTCTATCAGGTGGCGTTTGAGATGGGTATCGACCGCATTCACGAGTGGCTAAGCAAGTTTGGCTACGGTCAGTCTACCGGCATCGATCTTAACGAAGAGTATGCCGGGGTGCTGCCGAGCCGGGAGTGGAAACAGCGGGTGCATAAAAAACCGTGGTATCAGGGGGATACCATTTCCGTCGGTATCGGTCAGGGCTACTGGATTGCCACGCCGATCCAGATGGTCAAGGCGCTGACGACCCTGATTAACAACGGCAAAGTGCAAAATCCGCATCTGCTTTACTCCATGAAGCAGGGTAATAAGGTCGAGCGCTATCAGCCGCCGCAGGATCTGCCGCAGGTTGGCGATCCGCATTCGCCGTACTGGGGCGTGGTGCGCAACGGCATGTACGGCATGGCGAACCTGCCAAACGGCACCGGCTATAAGCTGTTCCATACCGCGCCGTACCAGATCGCCGCAAAATCCGGGACGTCCCAGGTCTTCAGCCTGAAGGAGAACCAGACCTACAACGCGAAGATGATCCCGGTGCGCCTGCGCGACCATATCTTCTATACCCTGTTTGCCCCCTATCAGCATCCGAAGGTGGCGATGGCGCTGATTCTGGAGAACGGTGGCGGCGATGGCGTGGTTGCGGGGCCGACGGCGCGCGCCATCCTCGACCATATCTTCGACCCGGCCAACGCGCCGGCGGAACAGGGCGCGACGTCGACGGTGCCGCAGGTGGAGAGCGCCGACGCGCAGTAAACGTTATTCACTCTGAGCATAAGCGTTAGCGGATTGGTTATTTGCCGCCGCCGGCGCTTTTGCTCATAGTAGCGTTCTGTGTTGCTGTGAAAAAAGGCGCTCTGATGTCGTTAAGCCGAAATAC
Source organism: Klebsiella sp. CN_Kp113 (assembly GCF_040064585.1). Taxonomy (NCBI): domain Bacteria; kingdom Pseudomonadati; phylum Pseudomonadota; class Gammaproteobacteria; order Enterobacterales; family Enterobacteriaceae; genus Klebsiella; species Klebsiella sp. CN_Kp113. The sequence goes on from NZ_JBEAID010000023.1 coordinate 89,935, forward strand.
GCTTCTTCTTGTACAAACCGGGACTCCGCCGGATGAAATCGTCTCCGACCACGGCGATCTTCCCCTCTGGTTTGGCAATTTACTGGCGCCGTGGCGCAATAAAATCAGCGTGGCGCGCGTCTATGCCGGAGAGCCGCTTCCCGCGCCGGATAACGCGACCATCGCAGTGATTACCGGCTCCTGGGATATGGTGACCGAACGCCTGCCGTGGAGTGAAATGACCGCGGCCTGGATCCGCGAGGCGATGGCGATAGAGATGCCGCTGTTTGGCGTCTGCTACGGGCATCAGCTGATGGCGCACGCCCTGGGGGGTGAGGTGGACTACCATCCAGCCGGACGCGAAGCCGGAAGTAAAACCATTTCGCTGTCCGCCCACGGCCTGGCGGATCGTCTGCTGGCTGACCACCCGGCGCCGTTCAGCGCGCACCTCACGCATATGCAAACGGTCACCCGATTACCGCAAGGGGCGAAGGTGCTGGCTTCGTCGCAGCACGATCCTCATCAGATTGTACGCTACGGCGCGCATGCCGTTTCTACGCAGTTTCATCCGGAGATCACCCCGGCGATTGCCCGCTCGCTGATCGCGTTCCGCCAGGCGGCGCTGCGCAACGAGGGGGTTGACCCGGACAGGCTGAGTCGTGACGTTGTGGAGAGCCCGGTGGCCTCGGCGATTCTGACCCGCTTTGTCGCAGGCTACCTGCAGCCAGACCTGAACCCGGCTTAACCTCAGCGCTGTTTTTCCGCGAGCCAGGCCGCCGTTTCACCGAGGATTTCGTCGGAAAACGTTGAATCCGCGGTCATCCGCGCCAGAATTAACGCGCCGACCATGGCCGACCAGCTGCCAATCGCCGCGCGGCGGCTGGCTTCAGCGTCCTGATCATCCATCGCTTCACTGAGCTGCGCTATCTGCTGCTGCAGCCGCGCGCTCATTTCGTCACGCGCGGGTTCGGACTGGCGGATGGTCTCCGCCGCCAGCGCCGCCAGCGGGCAGCCGCTGGCAAAATTATCCCGATGTTCGGGGGAAAGATAACGCTCGATTTGCGCGACGACGTCGTTTTTCGCCGCGTCGTTCTCTATCTTCAGTTCCGCGAGGGTTTGGGCGATCAGGTCATCCTTCGATTTGAAGTAGCCGTAGAATCCGCCGTGGGTCAGACCGGCTGATTTCATAATATCGGTGACCGTGACCGCGTCAAAACCCCGCTCGCGAAACAACCGCCCGGCGGCGGTCAGGATTGTCTGCTTATTCTCTTCAACCTGTTTTCTGCTCACTCTCATGGCGTCGTCCTGCTGCGAAATTATTTATGATGACCATCATATAACATTATTTACAGCATACCCAGCCCGTGCCATTATACATGACGACCATCATGTATAAATTGAGGAGTACACCTATGAGCAGTGAATCAGCGGTGCTGGTAACCGGCGCATCGACCGGAATTGGTGCAGTCTATGCCGAACGTTTTGCCCGCCGCGGCCACGACCTGGTGCTGGTAGCGCGTAATCACGAGCGGCTGACGGCGCTGGCCGAGCGGCTGCGCGACGAAACCGGCGTTCAGGTCGACATCCTGCAGGCCGACTTAACCCAGGATAGCGACATCGCCGCCGTGGAGCAGCGGCTGCGGGAAGACGCGCGTATCAGGATTCTGGTCAACAATGCCGGCACCTCGATTCCCGGTGATTTTCTCCACCAGAGCAGTGACGATATCACTCGCCTGATTACCCTCAACGTGACCTCTGTGGCTCGCCTGGCGAACGCGATCGCGCCGCGTCTGGCCGAGGCCGGAGAGGGGGCGATTGTCAACATTGCGTCGGTCGTTGGGCTGGGTCCGGAAATGGGGTTGACCGTCTACGGCGCCACGAAAGCCTTTGTGCTGTTTCTCTCGCAGGGGCTCGACGTTGAGCTGAGCGCGAAAGGCGTATACGTTCAGGCGGTACTGCCGGCGGCAACACGCACCGAGATTTGGCAGCACAGCGGCAAAGATGTGGATACCATTCCCGGCGTCATGGAGGTGGATAAACTGGTGGATGCCGCCCTGGTGGGGTTCGACCGCCGCGAATCGGTGACCATACCGCCGCTGCATGATGAGACGCAGTGGCAGGCGCTGAACGCGACGCGTCAGGCCATGCTCCCCGGCTTTGCGCAATCTGAACCCGCGGCCCGTTACCTGTCGCGATTGTGAGTTTGTCGCACCGTGTATGGGAAAGGAGAGTCGATACACGGTGCGACAACATCCCGCCATGTCACGCCCGGCGCAGATACAACGCCTTTGGAAGGCAGTGCTGCGCACAGCTATCATCGGGCCGGTAGCCCGGGCAGGTGCTTTGCGCCGCCCCCGGGAGAAGAGCGCTGAGTGGCAGAATACCCGGAGGCGGTGCTGCGCACCTGTCCGGGCTACAGGTTCCCAGCCATCTTCAGGCCGGTAGCCTCAATATCGTGACAACGTCACAAATTCAGGGCGAAAAACCAATAAAAAAGCCGATAAGGTGAGTTATCGGCTTTCAAGGTTAATGCGAAAACAAATTTACTGCGCCAGCAGCTCCTGGGCGGTACGCTCTACCAGACTCAGCAGCACCTTCACGTCCTCTAAGGTCACGATCGGATTCAGCAGCGTCAGCTTCAGACAGGTGACGCCGTTGTGCTCGGTCACGCCGACGTTAGCGCGACCGGAAGCCAGCAGCGCATCGCCAACCCGCTGGTTGAGCAGGGCGATCGCGGCATCGTCGCTGCCCGCCATCTGCTGCGGACGGGAACGGAACAGCACGCTTGCCAGCTGCGGCTGCATGACCAGCTCCAGCGTCGGCTGCGTTTTGACGTAATCCGCCACGTTCAGCGCCATCGTCACGCCGTGATCGATGATTTCCGCGTACTGCTTCTGGCCCAGCGCCTCCAGGCCCATCCACAGCTTCAGCGCGTCGAAGCGGCGGGTGGTCTGCAGCGATTTGGATACCAGGTTCGGTACGCCGTGCTCTTCATCGAACTCAGAGTTCAGATAGGCCGCCTGATAGCGCATCAGCTCATAGTGACGGGCTTCTTTTAACAGAAACGCGCCGCAGCTGATGGTCTGGAAGAACTGCTTGTGGAAATCCAGGGTGATGGAGTCCACTAAGTCAATGCCGTCCAGACGATCGCGATACTTCTCGGACATCAGCAGGGCGCCGCCCCAGGCCGCGTCAACGTGCAGCCAGATCTGGTGCTCAGCCGCGACGGCCGCAATCTCGCGCAGCGGGTCGATTGCCCCCGCGTCGGTGGTGCCGGCGGTGGCGACGATGGCCATAATCTGTTCGCCGTTAGCCTGCGCCTCGGCGATTTTCGCTTTCAGATCCGCCACGTCCATCCGCGCGAATTCGTCGGTTTTCACCAGCGTCACGGAACGGTAGCCGAGGCCCATCAGCGCCATGTTCTTCTGCACCGAGAAGTGGGCGTTTTCTGAACACAGCACTTTGTACTGACGAATATCGCCCGGCAGACCATCCTGCTGGATGGAATGACCCCGGCGGGCAAAGAAGGCATCGCGCGCCAGCATCAGGCCCATCATGTTGCTCTGGGTGCCGCCGCTGGTGAAAACGCCCGCATCGCCGGCGCCGTAGCCGACCTGAGCGCGCAGCCATTCAATCAGCTTGATCTCGATGATGGTGGCTGACGGGCTTTGGTCCCAGGAGTCCATACTCTGGTTGGTGGCGTTAATCAGCACTTCCGCCGCCTGGCTAATCACCAGGCTCGGGCAGTGCAGATGCGCCACGCACTGCGGGTGATGTACCGACAGGCTGTCTTTCAGGAAGTACTCGATCGCACGTTCAATCGCCGCCTGGTTGCCCAGACCCTGTTCGTTGAAATCAAGGGTGATGCGCTCACGCAGTTCGTCAACGCTTTTCCCCTGATACATTTCAGGCTGCTGCAGCCACTGCGCTACCGCCTGGCTGGTCTGGGCGATCGCTTGCTGGTAGGCATCAATACTTTGCGCGGAACCAGCAAGAATCGGATTCAACTTGGACATTGCGGTCACTTACTCCACTCAGACCGGTTTTACGCCGGCGGCCAGCAGGGCCTGTTCAAATTTGTCGAAGAAAATTTCCAGCTCAGCGTTGCTGATCAGCAGGGACGGCAGCAGACGCAGCACGCAGCCGTGGCGGCCGCCGCGCTCGAGGATCAGACCCGCTTCGAAGCATTTCTTCTGCAGCAGCGCGGAGAGTTCGCCATCCGCCGGGTAGCAGCCCATGTGGTCCGGCGCTTCGTTCGGTTTAACGATCTCGATGCCGATCATCAGGCCCAGACCGCGAACGTGGCCGATAACCGGATAGCGTTTCTGCATCTCGGCCAGCTTGCCTTTCAGCCATTCGCCCTGAGCGGCGGTTTTATCCGCAATGTTATTGTCTTTCAGGTGGCGCAGGGTGGTCAGGCCGGTGGCCATCGCCAGCTGGTTGCCGCGGAAGGTGCCGGTATGGTGACCCGGTTCCCAGGCGTCGAACTGCTTTTTGATACCGAGAACGGCCAGCGGCAGACCGCCGCCAACGGCTTTCGACATCACGATAATGTCCGGCTCGATGCCCGCGTGTTCGAAGGCGAAGAATTTACCGGTACGCGCAAAGCCAGCCTGAACTTCATCGATGATCAGCAGAATGCCGTGTTCCTGAGTCACTTTACGGATGCGCTGCAGCCACTCGACCGGAGCCGGGTTCACGCCGCCTTCACCCTGAACGGCTTCCAGGATCACCGCCGCCGGTTTACGCACGCCGCTTTCGACGTCATTGATCAGGTTTTCGAAGTAGTAAGTCAGCGCTTTCACGCCGGCTTCACCGCCGATACCCAGCGGGCAGCGGTACTGGTGCGGGTAAGGCATAAACTGCACTTCCGGCATCATGCCGTTAACCGCCGCTTTTGGCGACAGGTTGCCGGTGACGGACAGCGCGCCGTGGGTCATTCCATGGTAGCCGCCGGAGAAGCTGATCACGGAAGAACGGCCGGTGTATTTTTTCGCCAGCTTCAGCGCCGCTTCCACGGCGTCAGCGCCGGACGGACCGGTGAACTGCAGGCAGTATTCTTTGCCTTCGCCCGGCAGCAGGGAAAGCAGGTATTCAGAGAAGCGATCTTTTAACGGAGTGGTCAGATCGAGAGTATGTAACGGCAAGCCGCTGGTAATGACACTTTGGATGCTCTGCAGCACATCAGGGTGGTTGTGGCCGAGTGCCAGAGTACCTGCGCCGGCAAGGCAGTCCAGATACTGTTTATTATCCGCATCGGTCAGCCAGACGCCTTCCGCTTTGGTAATCGCAAGGGGCAGCTTGCGCGGGTAGCTCCTGACATTCGATTCGAATTCAGCCTGACGGGCCAAAAAGGTATCGTTGTTTGCATCTAATAAATCTGCGCCTAAAGTATCAATACGGACTTTATCCGTCATCATATCACTCCCACAACCAGCGTTACGGTTGAGCGCTGGTTGAATAAATTGGTGTAAGAAATTGAATCGCCATGCATTAAAGCGGGCACAATATATGGCTTTTTAGATACGCATTCAACGTTTTATTGATTAAGGTATATTTACGTTATTTTTACACAGGCAAAAACCAACGTAACCATTTGATTTAAATCAGGTGTTTTAAAGGATAAAAGACCTTTAAAATTGTAATTATTAGTGAGGAAGTTTCTCGTTTTTTAATACTGCCGGGCGGGCATTGCTGGCGAAAAGTTTCCGCCAGCAATGGCATGACTCAATGCAGCTCAACCGCATAATTTGTTAAAGGTGTGACTTTTTTCACCAACTTATTGTTATATAAAAACTGTTCATAAGCTTCATACCGTGGTTTATCCAGCGCCGCCGGATCGCTGGCAAACAGAGGAAGGGTTTTCAGCCATGCCTGCTTGTTCAGTTCGGTGTTGAGCTCGGGATGCGCGGCGGCAAACGTCTGCCAGGTTTCCTGCGGGTGAGCGCGCAGGTAAGCGACGCCTTTTTGCAGCGCCTTGAGGAAGGCCCTGATTTTCGCCGCGTGGACTTCATCCCGGTTGGCGACAATCACCAGCTCGTCGTAGGCCGGTACGCCGTAATCCTCAACGTTCATCACCTGCGGATCTTTCCCCTGCAGCTTCAGCTCCAGCGCTTCGATATTACGATAGCCGCCAATGACCGCGTCGACCTGTCCGGCCAGCAGGGCGCTGGTCAGCTGGAAGTTAACATTGATGAGCTTGATGCTTTTGGGATCGATTTTCGCATGCTGCGCCATGGTGGCCAGCGTCGCCTGTTCGATGCCGCTCACCGAATACCCCACTTTTTTGCCCTGCAGATCGGCGGGAGATTTTATGCTTTTATCCAGCGCGATCACCGTATTCAGCGGCGAATTAATCAGCGTGCCGACGCGGACCAGCGGCAGCCCTTCATCAGCAAAAAAATGCACCTGCGGCTGGTAGGTAATCGCCAGGTCCGCCTGGCGGGCGGCGACCAGCCGCGGCGGCAGCGCCGGGTCGGACGGCGGCACAATCTTGACGTCCAGCCCCGCGTCTTTAAAGGCGCCAATCTGTTCGGCCACCAGGATCGGCGCGTGGTCGGGATTGATATACCAGTCCAGCACCAGGGTGAGTTTCTCGTTGGCCAGCGCCTGACCGCTGAACAGCGCGGCAATCGTCATACCGGCATAAACACGTTTACGCATGGTTAGTCCTTTTATTTAAGAGCGTTATTCCGGCGTCCAGTTAATCAGCCGGTGTAAGAAAGCATCCACCGCCAGCCAGAGCAGGATGGTCAGTAGCACCAGAATAAACAGGGCCGCAAAGCAGATATCGGTTTGCAGACGGGCGTTGGCGTTAAGCATCACGTAGCCCAATCCTTCGGCTGAACCGACCCATTCGCCGATGATCGCCCCGATGGGGGCGACGGCGGCCGCCATCCGCAGGCCGGAACCGAGGGCCGGAAGGGCAGCCATCAGGCGAACGTGGCGCAGCTGCGCGCCAAAAGAGGCCCCCATCGTGCGTGCCAGATCGAGATAGTCGTGGTTAACCCGGCGCAGACCGTCAAAAAACGCCGAGGTGACGGGAAAGAAAATCACCAGCACCGCCATCATGACCTTGGCGCTCATGCCGAAACCGAACCACAGCACCAGCAGCGGGGCAAGGGCGAAAACCGGGATCGCCTGACTGGTCAGCACCAGCGGCATCAGCCAGCGCTGAAGGCGAGGCGAGACAATCATGCACAGCGCCAGGATCACGCCGAGCAGAACGCCGAGCGCGAGGCCGCTGAGGATCTCGCTTAATGTGATCAGCGTGTGTTCGCCGAGGTACGCGCGGTTGACCCACAGAGCGCTTGCCACCGCCGAGGGGGAAGGCAGCAGGAAAGCGGGAATGCCGCTGCGGGTCGCCAGCCACCAGAGCAGCAGCAGGCCGCAGAACACCACGGCGGCGCGAAACAGTTTTGCGCTCATCCGTTAGCCCTTATGAGCTGTTGCAGCAGCTCCGCCTGGCTGGCCAACAGTGCCGGGTCGTCCGGCGCGCGCGGCGGCATGCCGGAGAGGTGATGCCCGTCGTCAATCCCGCCGGGAGCGGGGGAAAGGACCAGCAGACGGTGGCTCAGGCGGCAGGCTTCCATCGGGTCGTGGGTGATCAGCACGACGGTGCGGTTTACCAGCAGCCCGGCGGCCAGGGTCTGAATGCGCGTGCGGGTAATCGTGTCGAGCGCGGAAAAGGGCTCGTCCATCAGCACGATGGGCCGGTCTTCGTAGAGCGTACGCGCCAGCGCCGCACGCTGGCGCATGCCGCCTGAGAGGGCGGCCGGGCGGTCGTCGGCGCAGTGTTCAAGGCCAACCTGCTGTAACAGCGCGGCAACCCGCCGATGGTCCACGCGCTCCCCGCGCAGACGCGCGCCAAGCGAGACGTTGTCGCGCACGCTTAACCACGGATACAGCAGATCTTTTTGCCCCATCCACGCCAGCCGCTTGTCTATTGGCTGCCCGTCGCTGGCGCGAACCTCACCGGCGGTGGCTTTTGCCAGCCCGGCGATAATACGCAGCAGGCTGGTCTTTCCGGCGCCGCTGGCCCCCAGCAGCGATACCCACTGGCCGCCGGGGATAGTGAACGTCAGATTGTCGAAGATCTGCCGCGAGCCAAAGCGCAGGCCCAGGCCGCGCACCTCAATTCCGGGAGCCGTCACGCCGGGCGCTCCGCGACGGCGTTAAGGCCCATCTGCCAGAAGTTAGCCTCCAGACGCGTGGCGGTGGTGAAAATAGCGCTGAGTTCAGCGAAACGCGCCTCGCCGCCGCGCTGCTGCCAGAGGGTTTCCAGCAGGCCGATGGCGTTATTGACGCCGTCCAGGTAACCCTCATCGCCGTAGTTGCGGATCCACGAGTCATAAGGATTGGCGGTCAGCCGGGTCGCCGGATCGTGCAGCAGGCAGAGGCCGATTTCCGCGTAGCCGGCAACGCAGGGCATCAGCGCCGCCAGCAGATCCAGGGCGTCGCCGGAGTGGCCGATGTCCAGTACGTAGCGGGTGTAGTTGACGGTTTCCGCGGCTTCCGTTTCGGCGGCCATCGTCGCTTCATCCAGCCCCCATTCCCGGCAGTAGCCAACGTGGAGCGGCAGTTCGTCGAGAATGGCGTTCATCGACGCGGCGGCAGCGCGCATTTCCGCCAGGGTGCGCAGCTTGCTGACCAGCAGGGCGTAGCTGCGGGCGAAGTGGATCAGAAACAGATAGTCCTGCGTCAGATAGCGGCGAAAAGCGGGCTCGGGGAGGGTACCGTTGGCGAGCTGGCGCAGGAAGGGGTGGGCGACGTAGTGCTGCCAGTCGGCGCCGGCCTGCTGACGCAGACGACCATAAATACCCTGGGTAAACGCGGGAAGAATCACAGGACCTCCTGAAAAAAGGGAGATCCGGGCGTGCTGAAAGAAGTGTGAACAGGCAATGGCGCAAAACTGGCGGAAATGCCGACCCGTCCCTTCGCTGGCATGACCCAGATCAGGTTCAAAGGGTTCGGCTTACGCCATCTCAGCCCTCACGGGACACCCCTCGGTTTGGCCCCTGTTATACGACATTCCCTTTTTGATTACAATGCTGTGAATTTTATGAGGAAAGGTGACGTTGTCACGTGTGAGTGTCGCGAGAAAGGGCTTTTTTGCATCGTGGCAGCCCGGTGGCGGCTGATGCCTTGCCGGGCGCGTATTATCAAAGGATCAGTGAAATTCTACCCAGCTGGCGCCGCTGTCTGCTGAACGTACGCACTTCTCGACCCAGTGCACGCCGAGCGCCCCGGCTCTGGCATCCGGATACCAGAAGTTTTCCAGCAAAGCTGCGTCGCGACGGTCGGTGGCATCCATGGCGATGGCAAAGCGGCGATACAGATTCGACCAGGCCTCAAACAGCCCTTCGGGATGGCCGCCGCCGATCCGATCGTCCTGGAGGGCCAGCGGATCGAGATAGGACATTCCGCGTTCGAGGATGCGCACCGGCTCGCCCTGAATTTCGTAGCGCAGCTGGTTCGGCTGTTCATCCCACCACTCCAGGCTGGCTTTCTCCCCGACGATGCGGACTTTCTGTCCGTGCATTGAGCCGCTGTTGACCGCCGAGCACCACATCGACCCTACGGCGCCGTTGTCGTACTCCATCAGCACATGCGCGTTATCCTCCAGCGGCGCGCGGCTTTTGATAAAGCTCTGGCGGGAGCACATCAGGCGAGTGATATTAAGCTTCGGCGCCATGGTCTCCGCCAGGAACAGCGGGTGGGTGGCCAGATCGCCCAGCACGTAGCTGGGGCCGACGAATTTCGGGTCCACCCGCCAGCGGGTGCTGGGGTTATCCTGCTCTACCGGCTGGTTATGGAAACCGTGGGCGAACTGCATATTGATGATGCGGATCTCGCCCAGCAGCCCCTGTTCAATCATCTGCCGCGCCTGCAGAATCAGCTGATGCCCGGCGTAGCCGTAGGTGACGCCGATGATTTTGCGCTGTTTTTCGCTCAGGGCCACCAGCGCATCGGCCTCTTCGCCGGTAAAACAGAGCGGTTTTTCGCAGACCACATGCAGTCCGGCCTCCAGCGCCGCGCGGCAAATGGCGTAGTGGGTGTTGTTTGGCGTGGCGATGGAGACCGCTTCAATGCCGTCTTCCCGCGCCGCCTCTTCGCGAAACAACGTTTCGTAGTCGGGGTAACAGCGCCCGGCCTCCACGCCCAGCTGCTGGCCAAACTCGCGCCCGCGCTGGGGGTCAATATCAAAGGCTCCGGCAAGCAGGGTAAACGATCCGTCACGCAGCGCCGCAGAGCGGTGAATATAGCCAATCTGGCTGCTTCCGCCGCCGCCCACCATGCCCCAGCGCAAGGAGCGGCCAACAGGTTTAATACCGTTAATCATGTGTTTTCTCCCGATTAAAAACCAACCGAGCGCAGGTAGCGCAGGCTTTCCGTGACCGCCTGCAGGCTGCCCTCGACGTTGCGCGGATCGCGCTCTTGCTCAATGGTGATCCAGCCCTGATAGCCCCGCTTGTCGAGAAAGGCGCGCACCGCCGGATAATCAATGGCGCCGCTGCCGAGCGGGCACATCACCCCCTCCGCGCAGGCGGAGAAGAAGTCGATGCCGCGGGAAATCACGCTCCTGAACACCTGCGGGTCGACATCTTTAAAGTGCAGGTAGTCAAGGCGATCAAAATGGCGATCCAGCCAGCTGATGGGGTCCATACCCGAATAGAAGAGATGGCCGGTGTCGAGACATAAACCGGCTACGTCATGGGGGATTTGCGCCGCCAGCAGATCGATTTCATCGGCAAACTCAATGCAGCCGCCGGCGTGAGGATGGATAACCGGGCGAACGCCGTACTCCTGCCACGCCAGTCGGCTGATGGTCACAATGTGGTCGACCATCCGCTGCCAGTCGGCGGGTGACAGGCGGGGAGCCAGCTCGCCGCGCCCGGCATATTTCGCCCGCTGCGGATTGCCGAAATCAATAATGACCAGATAAGGCGGCTGGAAGGGGTTGCCCGGCGTCTTTTCCGCCGACGGCACCTGCGACAGGTTGCGGCAGAGGTTATGCGTCAGTTCGACAATATTCGCGAAGTTCTCTTCGCTGACCAGATCGTCGAAGATCGTTCCGGCAACCAGCGACAGCCCCTGTTTATTCAGCGCTGCGCTGAGTTCATCGGCCCGGGTCGGCAGATAGCTCCACGGGCCCAGTTCAATGCTTTTATAACCGGCGGTCGCCGCTTCTTCCAGTACCTTGGACCACGGCGGCAGATAAGGGTTTTTGGGATCATCGACGCCCCAGCTGCACGGCGCGTTGGCAATATGTATGGTCATGATGGCTTCCTTTTCAGATGAGGAGAAAACATGACCAGTATTGAATGAAAATTTCATATCCAACAATGATGAAATTTAAATTCTTTGATGGGATTCAAGGTTTATTTTGATAGTATAAATGATACTTTTTTATCAAACTCAGAGCTGAAGCGGGGCGCGGCGACTTTTCCCGCGCCTGCGGCAATCAGAGGTTTTCTTTAGTGAGGAGGTCAAACGGCTGCAGAGCGTTGATAAACGCCGCCTGCGGCTGGCTGGTAGCGTGGACAAACGCGTTGATGGTGGCGGCGGCAAATTCATCAAGCCGATGGGTAAGCATGAGGTCGATAGTGCCGTCAATTAGCGCCAGCTCGCCGCTATCCACCGGGCCATGACAAATCAGGGTGACCTGATGCTGGCGCTGGCGCGCGCGCAGGGCGGCGACAATACCTTCCACGCCGCCGCAGGGCGCGTAAATGGCCTTCAGATCGGGGTACTGTTGCAGCATCTCTTCCGTGACCTGGCGCGCGACATCGGCGCGTTCGTGGCTGCGCACCGGTTCAAGCACCCGATCGCCTTTGCCCTGTTCACGCAGGTAGGAGCGGAAACTTATCTCGCAGCTTTCCTGACAAATAAACCGGTTATCGCCGACGATAATGCCAATTTCGCCGTCGTCGTGGCACAGCCTGTCCACCGCCCAACCGGCGGTGCGGCCCGCTTTCTGGTTATCCAGCCCGATATAGCCGGTACGCTGCGGGATGCTCATATCGGAGAGCAGGGTGAAGACGCGGACGCCTTTTTCGATGGCCTGCACGACCGCATGGCGGATAAGCGGATTATCCAGCGCGACAATACCGATAACGTCGACCGTATCGCTCAGGCGGGCGATCGCGGCGGCCATATCGTCGATGGCGTTAATATCATAATGCAGGAAAGCGGGGGCCTGCGCCGGGCTATGCCACGGTAACGCCGCCTGCTCCAGCGCCTGCGCCAGCTGATGGTAAAACGAGTGTGACTGCTGTAGCAGAATGAAGCCCATTCTGAGGGCTACCGCCGGCCGATCCGCCGCCAGCCGATAGCGGGATTGCTCCAGCGCGAAGCCTAAGCGCCGCGCGGATTCCAGCACTTTACGTTCGGTGCTCTCTTTCACGGGCGTGCGTTTATTGAGCACCCTGTCCACCGTCGCGATACCGACTCTGGCCTCTTTGGCGATATCCGCCATGGTGACTTTTTTTGCTGACATGATTCTCTTCCTTTGAGGTTAATGATAAAAAGCTATCATTATTGTGACAGGCAAACAGCGAGGCGGGTCAGACTTCAGGAAAATCATTTCGCCGCTCTGGCTTCATTGACCTGATATTCAACCGCCAGGGTCTACACTAAGTGCATCCCCACTCAGGAACAGGATGTTATGACGTATTCCCTCTCAAAAAAATTCCTCGCCGCCACCTCTGCGCTGCTACTGCTCTCCATGAGCGCGGTCCCGGCCAGTGCCGCCGCCGATAATAGCGACGCGGTCTCTCCGCTCAGCGCCGGAAATGGCTTAAGCGAAGCGGCAAAGCAGTATCTCCTGCGCTATCCCTCCCGCAGCGGCGTGGACGGCAAAACCGCCCGTGAAGATACCGCCGCGGTCTTTATTCCGTTTGGCGCCACCCCGGAAGGGGGATGGCCGGTCGTGGTCTGGGCCCACGGTACCGTGGGCGTAGCTAATCACTGCGCGCCGTCGTTAAACCCGCGTAGCGAACGCGATAAGCAGTACCTGAACACCTGGCTGTCGCTGGGCTACGCGGTGGTCGCGCCGGATTATGCCGGTCTGGGTTCGTCTGGCCTGCACCACTATCTTAATGCCCGCGGCGAAGCGTGGAGCGTGCTTGATAGCGTTCGCGCCGCCCTGAAACAGTTCCCGCTGAAAAATGAACTCATTCTGGTCGGACAGTCGCAGGGCGCGCACGCCGCGTTCGCCAGCGCCGGATATCAACCCCACTACGCGCCGGAGCTGAATGTTCGCGCAACGGTGCTGACCGGGACGCCGTATTTTGAGAAGGGGACCACCGCAGCCGACATTCTTCCGCCGGCAGGCGGCAAAGCGCCGAGCGGCGGCGACCCGAAAATACCCTATATTTTCTATATTTACCTCTCGGCTGCCGATAGCAACACGCAGCTCAATCCGGCTGATTATTTCCAGGATAAAGCGCTGCCGCTGCTGAAAGAGGCGAGCAATTTATGCATTACGCCGCTCAACGATGAAGTGATGAAGGCCGGTCTGAATGCGGCTAACGCCCTGAAGCCGGGGGTGGATTCGCTGTTAAACGCCAGCGTGGGCGCCATGCTCTACCCGACGCTGAAAATCGATCACCCGGTGTTTATCGGTATTGGCAGCGCGGATATTAACGTGCCGACGGCAATGCAAAAACGCTTTGCGGACGCGGTGAAAAGCGCGGGAACCCGTGCGGACGTGCATATTTATGAGGGGCTGGATCATAGCGGTACGGTTAACCCGTCTTTACGCGACTCGGTGCCGTTTTTGATTAAGACGCTCAACGATAAGCGGTAGCGGCGAAGGGATGATGAGCCGCCCTGAGCAAGGGGCGGTTCAGTACAGGTATGGCGTCGATTACCAGTATTTGGGGATCAGATAGCCATACATAACGACGGCGACAACAATCATCAGCGTAATAATCGCCCAGTCGGCTTTTAGTGATTTTACCGCGTTCATAACTTCCTCTTTTTTCAATGAATCACCGGGTAACGTTACCGCCGTCGCGCCTGCATGTAGGTGATGGAGATCACATAAAAAATATTTGTCATACAAATAAAGTGTGTCAATTTTTTTACTATTCTCAGCAATATTTTGCCCGCTCATTCGTCTACCTCCGCACAGGGTAATTATTCAATAGCGTAATGAGGTAAACAGACGATGAGAGATATCGATATGCACGGTCAGCACCACCATCACCGCTTTGGCCGCCACAGAATGGCGAAGCCGCTTCTTATCGGCGTGGCGCTAATCGCCATTCTTGGGCTGCTGGTGATGTCGCTGTGGAATGCGCTGCTGCCGGCCATCCTTGGGGTGAAGAGCATTGGCTTCTGGCAGGCGTTAGGTGTGCTGGCGCTGTCGCGGATCCTGTTCGGCGGTCTCGGCTTTCGCCCGGGAATGTTCGGCATCGGTAACGCGCGGCGTCGGATGCATGAACGCTGGATGAACATGAGCCCGGAGCAGCGCGATGAGTTTGTGCAGCGCTTTGGCCACCGCGGTCATCGCGGCCGCTGCGGCTGGCGCGACCGCCGCAGCGAGCATGCTCCGCAGCAGGAGAGTTCGCCTAAAAGCGCGGATCCCGAGTGAGCACAATGAAAAACAGGATCGTGGCGCCATCACGGCTTGTTTCCGCTCTCGATGCCTGCCGGTCGCGGCTGAAGGCTTTTATTCGCGGACGGACCCCGCTGCGCGATGAGGCGGACGATATCCTGCAGGAAGTGACGTATCAGCTCATTCGCGTCGAGCAGCCGGTGGAGAATATCGCCGCCTGGTTGTTCCGGGCGGCGCGTAACGAGATGACCGACAGGGCGAGAAAAAAGCGCGAGCTGCCGCTGGCGGGCGGTTTCAGCGACGAGGAAGAGGGCGATTTTCCCGAGGATGAGCTGGCCGAAACGCTGTTTGGCGTTGCGCAAACGCCGGAGGATGAGTATCTGAAAGCGCTGCTCTGGGAGGAATTAAGTCAGGCGCTCTCGGAGCTGCCGCCCGCCCAGCGTGAAGCCTTTGAGAAAACCGAACTGCATGGCTACAGCTACCGGGAGCTGGCAGAGGAGTCCGGCGTCAGCGAACAGGCGCTGCTCTCACGTAAGCATAAAGCGGTACTCTACCTTCGTACCCGCCTGCGCGCGCTGTACGATGAACTGCTGGCCAGTTAGGCGTTCTCCGGCTCCTGCTGCAGGGGCCGGAGAGGTGCGTTTAAGCCGCTGATTGAATTATTGCCTGTAGCCCCAGGCCGTGAGGAAGGCGCTAATCGCGCATTCGGCGAGCTGCTCCAGCCTCTCTGGCGCCACCGCTTTTTGCGCAATTAAGGCCCCCGGCAGCGGATAGCCCATAATCGCGCCGAGAAACGCCGTCGCCTCTAGCTCCGGGTCGCTGAGGGTCAGCAGACCTTCGTCTTGTTTCTGCGCCAGGATATCGCTCAGCGCCTGCAATACGCGGCCTGAGGGGCGCTGTTCGAGCGTGACGTAAAGCTCGGGCTTTTGCACCAGCACCTGAATCAGCAGGCGCTGAAAGTGAATATTCTCCGGCGCATAAAAGTGTTGTTGCACCACTTTCGCAAACCCGCGCAGCAGCGCGGGAAGATCCTGCTGACGATCCTGCAAAAGCTGGCGCAGGGGCGGCTGCATGGTGTCATTGAGAAACGCGAACGTCTCCAGCAGCAGCGCGTCTTTGCCGCCGGGAAAATGGCTGTACAGCGTCGGGCGCGTGGTACCCGCTTCGGCGGCAATGGTATCCAGCGACACATCAAGCCCGTGGCTGAGAAACAGCTCACGTGCGGTTTGTAAAATGCGTGGGCGGGCTTTCATTGGCCGCCCGCGTTGATTTCCCATCAATTGAGTCCTTACCGTTTGCGCCCTTTAAGGCGCATCATTCCTTGCTGTACCAGCAGGAAAAAGAGTGGAACGAAGAGCAAGGTCAGCAGCGTTCCGGTGAGCATACCGCCGATCACCGCGGCGCCAATCTCACGCTGGCTGGAAGCGCCGGCGCCGGTAGAGAGTACCAGAGGGATAACGCCGACAACAAATGCAAGTGAGGTCATCACGATGGGGCGCAAGCGCAGGCGAGCGCCCTCCAGCGCCGCGTCGGCCAGCGTTTTACCTTGCTGAAACCGCGCCAGGGCGAACTCAACGATCAGAATCGCGTTTTTGGCGGAAAGCCCCATGGTCGTCAGCATACCGACCTGAAAGTAGATATCGTTTTCGTATCCGGCGAGCAACGAAGCGCTCACGGCCCCCAGAATGCCTAACGGGACGATCAGCAGTACGGCGACAGGAATCGACCAGCTTTCATATAAGGCGGCGAGACACAAAAACATAAAGGCCAGCGACGCCAGGTATACCCATAACGTCTGCACTGAGGAGGTCTGCTCCTGCCAGGATAAACCGCTCCATTGCCTTTCAAACCCGCTCAGCTCGCCCACCAGTTCGGACATCGTCGCCATCGCCGCACCGGAACTGACGCCCGGCGCCGCGTTTCCCTGAAACTGCACGGCCGACAGTCCGTTAAACCGCTGGAGCATTTGCGGCCCGGTAGTCCAGCGGAATGATGAGAAGCTGTCGAAGGAGGCCATGTTGTTGCTGTCGCCGCGGACAAACCAGGCGGATAAATTATCCGGCGTCGAACGCCAGGCCGCATCCCCCTGCATATATACGCGCTTGACGCGCCCGCGGTCGATAAAATCGTTGATGTACACGCCGCCCCAGGCCGCAGAGAGGGTGCTATTGATGGCGGCCTGATCCAACCCCTGGGCCTGGGCTTTTTGTCTGTCGATATCCACCTGCAGCTGCGCTTTCTCCTCCAGACTGTTAATTCGCACGGCGTCCAGCGTCGGCGTTTGCCTGGCGGCAGTGAGAAGGGTGGTTTGCGCTTCGATGAGCGCCTGGCGGCCTTTTTCCGCGCTGTCCTGCAGCCAGAGTTCAAAGCCGCTCGACTGCCCGAGTCCGCGTACGGTAGGCGGCGACATGACGCTGATGGTGGCCAGCCGGGCGTTTTTTAAAAAGTACCGGTTCGCCCGCGCGATAATCGCCTGCGCGCTGTTCTGTTCCCCGGGGCGCGCGTCCCAGTGCTTTAGTTCGGCGAAGGCCATCCCGACGTTCTGCCCGCTGCCGGCGTTGTTTCTGCCGGTGACCATAAAGATGACGTTGAGGTTATCCTCCTCCTCGGCCATGAAATAGCGGGTAATGTCCGCGCCGACCGCCTCGGTCATCGCCATCGGCGAACCGGATGGGAGCGTAAACTGAACCATCACCGCGCCCTGATCCTCTTCGGGCAGAAAGCCGCTGGCCAGCTTCTGATACTGCCAGAGCATCAAAAGCGTCAGCGTCAGGGCCAGCAGCACAAAGCGGAGCGGGCGAACGATTATCCGCCGGAGTATGGCGAGGTAACGGTTCTGGCTGGCGGCGACGCCGCGGTTGAAACAGGTGAAGAATCGCCCTTTTTTAAGGTGCCCGGGTTTAAGCAGATGGGCGCACAGCGTCGGCGTCAGGGTTAACGCCACCAGCGCAGAGAGCGCCATTGCCGAGACGATGGTGACGCTGAACTGGCGGTAGATAATCCCCACCGAGCCGCCGAAAAACGCCATCGGGATAAATACCGCAGAGAGAACCAGCGCGATGCCAATCAGCGCGCCGGCGATCTCATTCATCGAGCGCAGGGTGGCTTCAGGTGGGGTAAGATCCTCCTCCGCCATCAGGCGTTCAACGTTCTCCACCACCACGATGGCGTCATCAACCAGTAAACCGATTGCCAGAACCATCGCAAACAGGGTGAGGGTATTAATGCTATAGCCCAGCAGGCTGAGGATGCCGAAGGTGCCGAGCAGAACCACCGGCACCGTGAGCGTCGGGATCAGCGTAGCCCGCCAGCTTTGAAGGAAGAGGTACATGACGGCCACCACAAAAAGAATCGCCTCAATCAGCGTGCGCACCACGCTTTCAATAGAGACCGTCACGAACGGCGTGCTGTCGCGCGGGTAAGCGGCGACAACGCCTTGCGGAAAGCGCGGCGTCAGGCGTTCGACCTCCGCCCGGATCTTCTCCGCCGTCGCCAGCGCGTTAGCCCCCGAGGCCAGCTGAATTGAGATCCCGGCGGAGGGGAAACCGTTGAGCGTGGTTTGGTTTTGATAGTTTTCCGCGCCGATCTCTACCCGGGCGACATCGCGCAGATAGACTACCGAGCCGTCGCTGTGGGTGCGCAGGATAATGTTTTCGAACTGTTCCGGACGCTCAAGGCGGGACTGGGTGGTGACCGTTGCGTTCAGATACTGCCCCTCCAGCGTGGGCAGCGAACCGATTTCACCGCTGGTGACCTGCGAATTCTGCGCCTCGATGGCGGCCTGCACGTCGGAGGGCATCAGACCGTAGCTGGTCAGCTGCAGCGGATTGAGCCAGATGCGCATTGCATACTGGGCGCCGAAAACGGTGGTTTCTCCTACGCCTTCAACCCGGCTCAGCGGCTCCTGCAGGGAACTGACGAGAAAGTCGCTAATATCGAGGCTGGTTAACGATCGGCTTTGGTCATACAGGGCCACCACCATCAGGCTGTCTCCCTGTGATTTGGTCACCGCGATCCCTTGCTGCTGCACCTCCTGCGGTAAGCGCGTGATAGCCTGATTGACGGCGTTTTGCACCTGTACCTGCGCCATGTCAGGGTTAATGCGCTGATCAAAACTGAGGCTAATGCGCGCCTGGCCCGCTGAACTGCTGCTGGAGGAAAAATAAAGCAGGCCGTCGATGCCTTTAATCTGCTGCTCCAGCACCTGCGTCACGCTGTCTTCCACGGTTTCAGCCGAGGCGCCGGGGTAGTTTGCCGTGACGTTGACGCCGGGCGGGGCGATATCCGGATACTGTTCAACCGGCAGGGTCAGCAGGGCAAGGGCGCCGGCCGCCATAATACAGATGGCGATGACGGCGGCGAAAACCGGGCGAAACACAAAAAAGCGAGCCAGCATCGTGGTGCACCTTCGGTCAGTTAAGGGATGCTTGCAGAGCAAACACGGCGGATGGCGCGTTTATCGCATCGTCGGGCGGAATCGGGGTAAAGGGCAGCCCATGGAATGCCTCATCGTGGACTTTGCTCATCAAGAAGGCGCCGATCTCAGAACATGACGTCGTACGCTGGTACTCACTCCACAGATAGTCGTAGGTTTGAATGCTGAAAATATTCTGCTGCAGTAAAAAGTGCAGATAGCGTTGCCGCTGTTCCACGCGCTGGCTAATGAGCAGGGCGCGACAGCGCCAGGCCTCGGACGCTTCTTGTAGGTGCGAGCAGGCGTCATAGAGCGGGGCGCCCTGCGCGGGCAGGCTGGGTAAAGCGGCGTTCATCGCGCAGGGGAGAAATGATAATCCAATGAAATAAAAAAGCTTTCCCCATTTTTCTTTGCTAATCATCAGATTCACTCTGTTAGTTTATTTACTTTACAGTAAAGTAAATAAACTGTTTAAACAAGCGTTCATCTGTACGAAGAGTAAACGGGGAAAGCGAGGGGGATGAGCAGGAAACGCCTGCTCAGGATTTAAAACATGCCGTTGCCGCTGGCGGTTTTTTGCGGAACGTTCTGGGTCACGTCCCAGTGTTCAACGATTTTATGCTGTTCGTCGACGCGGAAGATATCGATAATCGCCCGCGTCACGCCCGGCTCGCGACCGGTGACCTCAACGTGCAGGATCACATGATCGCCGTCGACAAACGCCTGCTTAATTTCGCTGTGCGAGTCGGGATATTTGTTCTTCAGGAAGGCGATAAATTGCTCAAAGCCTGCAACGCCGTCTTTCGCCATCGGGTTATGCTGTACGTAGCGGTCTCCCAGATAGGGTCTGGCGGCGGCAAAGTCTTTGTCATTTAACGCTTTATTATAAAAATCAATAACATTCTTTTTATTCAGCTGTTCATTTTCACTGTTGCCCGCAAAAACGGCGGGCGTCAGAGCGCAGAACAAGGAAAAGGCGACGATCGATTTTTTCAACATACATCCTCCGGTGGGGTTGATACCAGGCTCCTGGCCTGTCAGGTGAGTGCATCAGCTTCCCCAGCGGCTTTTCAGGTAGTTAACGGCCTGCTGGGTTTGCGGCTGATTGAGGTAATTCTCTCTGAATAAAATCGTGCCCTGAATTTGCGGCATGGATTCATTCAAATCAAGCTGCTTTTTCAGCTCCGGCACGCCGCCGCTAATCATCCAGTCAGGTTCGTTCTTCGATGGCTCGCCAACTTTGTACAGCGCCACGCCGATATAGAGGCGGGTATGGGTGGGTTTCACCACGTCAGCCCACCACTTTGCCAGCACATCGTAGCGGGCCGCGTCGCGGGCGAAAGGCCAGTAAATCTGCGGCGCGATGTAGTCCAGCCATCCCTGCTGGACCCAGAGGCGGGTATCCGCATACGACTCATCGTAGGCCGCTGCGCCGCGGGTATCCGAACCCGCCGGATCGTGGGAGCGGTTGCGCCAGACGCCTGCCGGACTGACGCCAAATTCAACATCGGGATTCAGCTGCTTGATGGTGCGGGAAACCTGCTCAATCAGCAGCTGCGTGTTGTGCCGCCGCCAGTCCGCTTTCGCGGCAAAGCCCTGGCCGTACTGCTGGAACGTCCGGTTGTCGTTAAGGGCCGATCCCGGTGATTCGGTGTAGAAGTAATCGTCGAACTGGACGCCGTCAACCGGGTAATGCTCCACAACCTCGGCCACGATGCTGGTGATCCAGTCGCGGACTTCCGGAATGCCCGGATCGAGCACGAAGCGATCGCCGGAGGTGCGAATCCACTCAGGGTGCAGGACGTATACGCTGGCGGGAACCTGCGACAGCGTGCTGTTCAGTTCGGTGACGGTTTTCGGCCGCGTATTGACCGAGACGCGATAGGGGTTAAACCAGGCATGAACGCGCATGCCGCGCTTATGGGCTTCATCCAGCATAAACTTGAGCGGATCGTAGCCCGGATCCTCACCGATTTTGCCGGTCAGCATATCGGACCACGGCAGAATCTTCGATGGCCAGAGCGCGGTGCCATCCGGTTTCACCTGGAAGAAGACTGTGTTAATGCCGAGGCTTTTTAAATTATCCAGCTTGGCAACCAGCGCCTGCTGCTGCAGGGCGATGCGCCGTTCGGCGCTAATACCGCCATTGACGGATTCCAGCGGCGGCCAGTCGAGGCGCGACACGGTCGTCAGCCAGACGCCGCGCACCGGCTCCTGGCTTTTGGGCAACGTCGGCTGGCGGGCCGCGGGCGGCATGGGCGTGACAAGAGAAACGGGCGGTTTGCTACCGCAGTGGGCCAACAGCAGCGCGGCAGCTATAGCTACCGCGGATATTTTCACCTTGTTCAGAATAAACTTACGAGAGCGGATCGTCATCATATTTGCCAGCTTTTCTGGTCATCGCACAAAAAAGTCATTTTCGTATTA
Organism: Klebsiella sp. CN_Kp113; assembly: GCF_040064585.1. Classification (NCBI taxonomy): domain Bacteria; kingdom Pseudomonadati; phylum Pseudomonadota; class Gammaproteobacteria; order Enterobacterales; family Enterobacteriaceae; genus Klebsiella; species Klebsiella sp. CN_Kp113. The sequence goes on from NZ_JBEAID010000023.1 coordinate 111,318, forward strand.
TTCGGCTTTAAGTCAATCATTTAGCTACAGATGCGGCGGCATAAGCACGCAAACCTCAGACGCAGAAAGCGCCTCCTGCGCCGCGCAATGGTTTGCCATGATATATCATTGATATGCATTAAAACTTGATCGGTTCAGGGCGAGTATAAACAGGATTTATTAAAATTTGGCCAAACAATTGACCTTTGGCCTTTTCCGGCGAGTCAAACTGGATTAGCACAATGAACTACTCATCATCACGCCATCGTCTGTGGATACTCCTGTTTCTGCTTGCGTTACTGAGCCTGGGCACCGGGCTTTGCTACTGGCAAATGCAAAAAAAGGTGGATCAAGATATCCATTCGCGCCTGCAGCAGGCGATAGCCAGCCTTGATGTGACCGTCTCCCATGCGGAACAGGCAGCCGATCTGGCTGAGCCTTTTTATGGTAAAAGCTGTAGCGAGAATGTCCTGACGGAGCTGCGCACGCTGGTGGCCACCATTCCCGATGTGCGCACGGTGAATTTAGGTAAGGATAACGAAATATACTGCACCTCGGTTTTTGGCGGGCGTAAATTTCAGTTCGATCGTCGCCAGTATACGCATGGCGCTCTGCGCCTGCTGAGCGGCAGCGAAATCACGCCGTTTCATCCCTTGATGGTTTACAGCGAACAGGATGAGCGGGGAAACACGATTCTGGTTGGCGTTGACGGCTATTATTTATACAACATTTTGACCGTTCTTGATGGCGATGCGCATCTCTATCTTCAGGTTGGCGATCGGATAATGACCCGCAAAGGGGAAGTGACGGCGACGCCGGATATCAAGGTTCCCGTGCGCCTGGCCTCTGAGCTGTTTACCTATTCGGTTATTGCCGACCGCGGCTACGCCTCTGGCGTCGGGGCGTTTATCCGCTATGAGCAACACACGCTTATCGCCATTATTCTGGCCTCCTTGCTGCTCACCTTTTTATTCAGGAACTACCTCCGCTACCGGAATACGATTGAGTATCAGCTCAGAAAGGCTATCGAACTGAAGCAGCTCAAGCCCTATATTCAGCCGATTATCAACAATGATAGCGGAGCGGTTATCGGCGGTGAGGTGCTGGTGCGCTGGGAACATCCGAAGCAGGGATTTATTGCGCCGGATAAATTTATTTCCGTGGCAGAGCAGACCGGCTTGATTAAAGACGTGACGGCGATTTGCTTTGCCGAGGTGATCCGTCAGCTTCGGCGCCATCAATCCGTTATTCCTGGAGGTCTGTTTATTTGCTTTAACACCAGTTCGGTAAACTTTCAGGACGACGAAATAGTGACCCTGTGCCAGACGTTTATCCAGCAGATGAAAGAGACGCAAGTCCGCCTTGTTCTGGAGATAACCGAGCGCGAGTCGATCGAGAATACCCGGCAAACATCAGCGGTGACGGACAAACTCAGGCGTATCGGCGTCCAGTTTTCGCTGGATGATTTTGGTACCGGCTACGCGAACTACAGCTACATCCAGCAATTTAATCCTGAGATTATCAAAATCGATAAGGTCTTTACCCTCAACATTGTGACCAACACGGCTTCCGCGCTGGTGGTGAAGAATATGGTTAATCTGGCCAGGAAGTTTCATTGCCAGATTATTGCTGAGGGCATCGAGGATAAGGAGCAGCTCGCGATGCTCAAAAATATGGGGATTACCCTCTATCAGGGCTATTACTTTTCTAAACCGGTGCCGGTCGATGCGTTTATTCAGATGCTTCCTCGCTCGTTTAGCGAGTCAGGAAAGCGCTAAAGGCGACGCTCTTGCCCACGCAAAACACAGGAAATTAAAAGGTGATCGACTCGGCAAAACCGAGTAATAATAACCCGTTCAAGCTGAAAATTTGGCATTATTGAGAAACAACTCAACAACATGGAGGTTGTCTTGTTTGAATCTCATCTCAATATTTTTATCCGCGCGGTTTTCGTTGAAAATATGGCGCTCAATTTTTTCCTCGGGATGTGTACTTTTCTCGCTATCTCCAAAAAAATCGATGTCGCATTTCGCCTCGGGGTAACCGTGACGGCGCTGCTGGCCATTGCGACGCCGATTAACAACCTGGTTTACCATTACCTGCTGAAAGAGAACGCCCTGATCGAAGGGGTTGACCTGAGCTTCCTCGATTTCATCACGTTTATCGGCGTTCTTGCGGCGCTGGTGCAGATCCTCGAAATGGTGATCGACAAATATTTCCACGCGTTAAACCATGCTCTGGGGCCGTTCCTGCCGCTGTTAACTATCCACTGCGCCATTTTCGGCGCGACGATTTTTATGGTGCAGCGTGAATACAGCTTCCTTGAATCACTGACTTATGGCACCGGGTGCGGTATTGGCTGGGCGCTGGCGATTGTGGCGCTGGCCGGCATTCGTGAAAAGCTGAAATATGCCAATATGCCGAAAGGCTTACGCGGTTTAGGCAGCGTATTTATTACCGCCGGCTTAATGTCGCTGGGGTTTATGTCGTTCGCCGGCATCTCGCTGTAGGCTGCGCTGAACGTCGGGGGGAGAGTTTCTGCCGTCCAGACCCTGGGGTTGTACGGCAGAAGGCGCGAAATTATTGCCTCAGCGTTTTACTACGGGTAGTTAAACGCATCCGGATGGTTCTCCAGGCTGCCGCTCAGGGCGGCAAAGAGCACCGTCTTGCCATCGATAGAGCGCTCATCGCTAACATTCAGCCAGGTCAGTGTCTCCTGGGCGGTTTTTTCGTCAACGGCGGAATAAAGCCCGGACATCTGTCCGGATTTTTCCGACCACAGCACGGCGAAGCGCTCCGCTGCGCAGTCGTGGGGTTTGCAGACGCTGAATACCTGATAGACCTCGGCGCCAAGCTTCACCGTCCGGGCAGGCGAGCCCGTGCCGCCGGACTTTATCCAGGCGGGCAGGGTATGCCCTTTAACCATCTGGCTAAAGGCTGCCGGTTCCTTTTTGGCCAGACCGTCCAGCGTCATATCGGTTTGCGCCATGGCGTGGGTGGATGCAGCCAGAAAAGCGATAGCGGTTAAGTGTTTAAGCATAAAATTGCTCCTGCGAACTTTCTGATTCCGTTTGATGACCGGTGATAATGGCTCTGATTAGCTGTTTTTGGTCTGGACCCAAAAAGCGTGGATAAGGCCGGGAATATAGCCGAGGATCGTTAAAATAATATTGAGGATAAACGCCCAACCAAACCCTTTACCCAGCAGTACGCCAAGCGGGGGTAGAATAATCGTCAACACAATTCGCCAAAAACCCATAATATCTCCCTGTTTAGTGAGTTAGCTCATAATTATTTTAGCGGTTGCGCCTGTTTTTGCAAATTTTAACTTTTTGAATAATAAGACTGCTAATATTACCCGCGCCTCGTTACTACATATTTAATAAATAGAAAAGCCCCAATTCACCTTTCTGACATATATAAGATTATTCCAGGGTGAGGCTTGCGTCAGCGGCGCTGACAAAGCAAGAGTGTTCCATCGTAAACGCATTTAAACGTAAATAAGGAATGCAGGTAACGAGGCGGGAAGTGCGCTACACTGGCGGGGAGATTTATCCCATCATGAAATGGCGGCGGCATGGACAACATTATCCTTTATAAAGTTATCGTCATCCTGACCATTATCGGGTGGGGCTGGAGCATGCTTAGAAGGAAGCAGAAAAAGCAGGTCCTGGAACCCGCTATTGCGCAGGCGAATGCCAGGGAGCGTTATCAGTGGCGTTATTTCAGGTGGGGCTGGAGAGTTTTGCAAATCGTCTGCGGTTTTTATTTGCTGATTACCCTCATCCAGTTTCTTCTCTGCGGCTAGCGTTCGCCGCTGCGGCGAGCTGGAACAGCGCGCGACAGCGACGAGCGCTTCTTTTATGCGACGCCGGTACCGCCGTCTGAGCACCAGACCTGACCGGAAGCGTACGAGCAGGCATCTGAGGCGAGGAGAACGTAAAGGGGCGCAATCTCGACCGGCTGTCCCGGTCTGCCGAGCGGCGTATCCTCACCAAACTGCTGAACTTTCTCTTGCGGCTGGCCGCCGCTTGACTGCAGCGGAGTCCAGTACGGACCGGGCGCCACGGCGTTAACGCGGATACCGCGCGGACCAAGCTGCTTAGCCAGCGATTTGGTAAACGCCACGTTGCAGGCTTTGGTCTGGGCATAATCCAGCAGGATCTCGCTGGGTTTAAACGCCTGCACGGAAGAGGTGTTAATGATCGCCGCCCCCTGAGAGAGATGACGAAGCGCGGCTTTGGTTATCCAGAAGGGCGCATAAACGTTGGTTTTAAACGTGGCGTCAAACGCGGCGGTCGTTAACGCCTCAATGGATTCACAATACTGCTGCCTGCCGGCGTTGTTAACCAGAATATCCAGCCCGCCGAGCTCAGCGACCGCCTTTTCAACCAGGGTATCGCAAAATGACTCAATCCGAATATCGCCGGGAATGGCGACGGCTTTTCTTCCCTCGGCCTGGATCAGCGCGATAACGGCAGCCGCGTCGGACTCCTCCTCCGGCAGGTAGCCGATAGCGACATCCGCGCCTTCCCGCGCGTAGGCAATCGCGACAGCCCGACCAATCCCCGAATCACCGCCGGTAATCAGCGCTTTTTTCCCCGCCAGCTTTCCTGAACCGGTATAGCTGGTCTCACCGTGATCGGGAAGGGGCTTCATTTCGGATGCCAGCCCCGGGGGCTGCTGCGGCTGCTCGACAAACGGCGGAAGTGGATAGTGTAGCGTTGGGTTATTTCCTGTTGTCATACCGGCCTCCTTAATAAATGAAATTTAAGATTAGTCAATGACTGCGTTTGGGCGATAAAAAAAGCGTAAACCAGGAATAATTAACATCGTAAAACCAGGAATTATTTACCTGGCTTTTAAGTCAACATGTAATACCAGAACAGCGCAATTTCATCTTTTTCCGGTAACGCGCTGTAGAGATAACGATCGTATCCGCCCAGGGTAAAGCCATAATTTCGGTAGAAAAGGCAGGCGGGAACGTTGACGTTCTGGGTTTCCAGCTTTAATCCCGCCGCGCTCATGCTCCGAGCCCATATATGGGCTGCCGCCATGAGCTTGTTGGACGCGCCCGTTCTGCGCTGTGAGCGCTCGATGGCGATATAATCCACGGAAATAAATTTGTTCCAGATCAAGGAAGCGGTGATAAATCCGGCCACTTGCCCCGCATCGGTTTCCGCGATTAAAAATATAGCATCCGGATTAACGCAGTGGTTTTCCAGCGTCTGGATGTCCAGTTCATAGGTTTTATTATAAGCGCTGGGAAGTGTTTCAATTTTCAGATCATTATTGACGAAGGGGCCGGTGGCAATCTGGCTGACGGTGAAGGAAAAATCACAATATTCCAGGCGAGCCAGGTCGGAATTTAATCCTTTACGAATCTGCATAGCATTCCTTGTTTTTTAAGCGATTTATTAATCATAGACAACGTCTTTAAAAATAACAGCCTCGCCATCAACAGCGCACGCGTTTAAACCTGGTCTAATCTTATATTCATACCGCATTTTCCACAGGTCATTTGAGGATATTTAATGGAATCCAGAGTATTTAAAAAACATTGGGGGGCGGAGTTCATTGCCGCGGACACGGTCCGCTTTCGCGTCTGGGCCGAAGGTCAAAAAACGATGACGCTGAGCCTGACGGGCCGGGATATTCCGATGGACGCTGCGGGAGAGGGCTGGTTCCAGATTGACATCCCCGGCGTAAAGCATGGTGATGAATATATGCTCCGTTTAGCCGACGGCACGCGCATTCCGGACCCGGCGTCGCGCGCGCAACGCGATGATGTTAACGGCCCCTCGGTGGTCATCGACCCCAGGCGTTTTCAGCCGGTTAACTCTGGCTGGAAAGGGCGTCCGTGGGAAGAAACCGTGATATATGAACTTCATCCGGGCACCTTTACGCCGGAAGGCACCTTTCTGGCCGCCATCGAAAAGCTGCCTTATCTGGCGGAGCTGGGGATCACCCAGATAGAGGTCATGCCCGTAGCCCAGTTTGGCGGTTCCCGCGGCTGGGGTTACGACGGCGTATTACTCTATGCGCCGCACGCAGCGTATGGCGCACCGGAGGATTTTCACGCCTTCATTGATGCCGCCCACGGGTTAGGGCTATCGGTGGTTCTCGATATCGTGCTGAACCATTTTGGCCCGGAAGGCAACTATCTCTCTCTGCTGTCGCCGGGCTTTTTTCATCAGGACCGGATGACCCCGTGGGGTAACGCTGTCGCCTATGAAACCGAGGCCGTGCGGCAGTTTATTACCGAGGCGCCGCTGTTCTGGCTGACCGAATACCAGCTCGATGGGCTGCGCTTTGATGCTATCGATCAGATTGAAGATCGCTCCGCCAGGCACGTCCTGATAGAAATAGCCGAAAATATCCGCGCCGCGATTCCCGACCTCCATATCCACCTCACCACTGAAGACAGCCGGAACGTGATTTTCCTCCATCCGCGCGATGAGAACGGACAGACGCCGCTCTTTACCGCCGAGTGGAATGATGACTTTCATAACGCCGCCCACGTTTTCGCGACCGGCGAAACGCACGCCTATTATCAGGATTTTGCGCATCAGCCGGCAAAGAATGTCGCAAGGGCGCTGGCCGAAGGGTTTGTCTACCAGGGTGAGCTTTCTGCGCAAACCGGAAAGCCACGCGGCGTGGCCTGCGCCGCTCAGCCGCCGCAGTTTTTTGTCGACTTTATTCAGAATCACGATCAGACCGGGAACCGTGCGCAGGGGGAGAGGCTGATTTCTCTTGCCGGCGCCGGGAAAACGCGCGTTCTGCTCGCCGCATTGCTTCTGTCGCCCCACATTCCTTTGCTGTTTATGGGCGAAGAGTTTGCGGAGACGAACCCCTTTCTGTTCTTTACCGATTTTCATGGCGACCTCGCGAAGGCGGTGCGGGAAGGGCGGGCTAAAGAGTTTGCCGGGCACGCGGGACACGATGCATCAGTCCCTGACCCGAACGATCCCCGGACCTTTATCCGTTCTAAGCTCGACTGGCAGAAGGCGGCAAGCGAGGAGGGGAAAGCCTGGCTGCGCTTTACGCGCCACCTTATCCAACTGCGCCATCGCTACATCGTCCCGCTGCTCGCGGCGGGAGGGGCCGTGGAGGGCATGATCCTGCACGCGGCGGCGCAGGCGCTGGCGGTGAGCTGGCAATTCTCCGGCGGCACGCTCTCCGTGGCGCTGAATATCGGCGAGGAGCGGGCCGCGATGCCGGAAATACCGGGCGAGGTCATTTTTAGCTGGCCGGAGCGGCAGGAGGCGTTATCGCCAAACAGTATTGTTGTCCGTTTTGCACATGGAGAAGCCTCATCATGATCCCTTCCGCAACCTATCGTATTCAGTTCCGTAACGGCATGACCTTCGAACGCGCGGCGGCTCTGGCACCATATCTCAAAGACCTGGGTATCAGCCATCTTTACGCCTCGCCGATTTTTACGGCAACCAGCGGGTCAACCCATGGCTATGATATTACCGATCCTAACGAGATCGATCCGGCCATCGGCGGCCGCGAAGGGTTTGACCGGATGGTGAAGGCGCTGCGAAACGCGCAAATTGGCCTGATTCTGGATATTGTTCCCAACCATATGGCGACCTCGCTGGAGAATCGCTGGTGGCGGGACGTCATCGAGCAGGGCAAAAACAGCGCCTGGGCCCATTATTTCGATATTGACTGGACGCGTCCCGTTACGCTGCCGTTTCTGGGGGATACCTTTGAGGCGGAGCTGGAGAGCGGGGCTCTCGCGCTAAAACGCGATCCGGAAACCGGGAAGCCGGCGTTCGTCTACTATGACCAGGCCTGGCCCCTGAATCCTCAAACCCTGGCGACAGGTGAGCAACTACTAACATCCCCGGACCGCGACGCCATTCTGGCGCTGCACGAGGCGCAAAGCTGGCGGCTGATGTCCTGGCGGGAGGCGCCCAGGCAGCTCTCCTGGCGGCGCTTTTTTGAAATTACCGGCCTGATTGGCGTCCGGGTTGAAGACCCGGCGGTGTTTGACGACACCCACCGCCTTATCCTTGAACTGGTGCATTCTGGCATCGTCGATGGTCTGCGCATTGACCATATCGATGGCCTTGCCGACCCGCTGGGGTATTTGCAGCGCCTGCGCCAGGCAACCGGGCCAGAGTGCTACATTACGGTGGAAAAAATCCTCGCCAAAGGCGAGCAGCTGCCCGCCGACTGGCCCGTCTCCGGCACCACAGGATATGAGTTTATCGCTTCGCTGGCGGAAGTGCTGGTGGATGACAATAACCTCGATCAGCTGCAGCAGGTTCATGATGAAGCGCTCGGCGGAGCGATAGATCGCCATACCGCGCTGCGCGAGGCGAAAGGACTGATGGTGGATCGCAATTTTGAGGGTGAATTTACCACCTTATTGCGGCTGGCCACCGAACTGGCGGAGCGTAATAGCATGCCGGTTGAGAGCGACGCGCTGCGCCATGCCTTGCGTGAACTGCTGCTGGCCTTCCCGGTCTATCGTACCTACGGCACCGCCGAAGGGCTGACCGCAGGCGATATTACGCTGTTAAACCGGGTGGTTGACCAGGTGAACGCCAGGGAAGACAAACCCGATGCCAGGGCGCTTGAGGTCATTATCGCCATCCTGACCGGCAATCTGCACGAAAGTAGCCTCGACACCGCGTCACTCTTCAGGACCCGCTTTCAGCAGCTGACGGGGCCGTTGATGGCTAAATCGGTCGAGGATACGCTGTTCTTTCGCCATAACCTCGACCTGGCATTGAACGAAGTCGGGGCCGATCCTACTCCTCGCGCTTTTTCTCTCTCTCGTTTTCACCAGGAGATGCGCATTCGTCTTGCCCGCCAGCCCGACGCGCTGCTGGGAACGTCGACGCACGATACTAAACGCGGGGAAGATGCGCGCGCCCGGCTTTACACCCTAACGGAAGCCCCGCAGCTGTGGGCGGAAAACCTTGCGCGCTGGCGTCAGATGAATCAAACCCAGGTGCGTTTTTTGAACGACGGTACGGCGCCGAACGCGGCGGATACGTGGATGATCTATCAGGCGCTCGCCGGCGTGTGGCCTGCAACGCTGCTGCCCGACGATACCGCAGGGCTGAAAGAACTCGAGACGCGTTTTCTTGCTTTTATGGAAAAAGCGCTGCGCGAGGCCAAGCAAAGAACCGACTGGATCGACAGCAATGAAAGCTATGAAAGCGTTGTGCTGAACTATGCGCAACAGCTGTTCGCTGCGGATAATTCGCTCTTTCTCAACGATTTTCACACCGCCCTGCAGCCTTTTATCCGTGCCGGCCTGGTGAACAGCCTCAGCCAGACGGTCATCAAACTGACCGCGCCCGGCGTACCGGATATTTATCAGGGGAGCGAGGCGCTGAACTTCAGCCTTGTCGATCCGGATAACCGACGTGAACCTGACTTCGCCGTCCTGGCGCATAACCTCGATAGCGAAGGCCCTGAGTTGTTTAATAGCGAAAACGCATGGCGAGACGGGCAGCTGAAGCAGTACGTCACCGCGTCGTTTCTCAGGTTAAGGCAGCGGTATTCCGCGCTCTTCCATTATGGTGACTGGGTACCATTAAAGGTCACCGGTGACAGGGAAGAGAATCTTATCGCCTACGCGCGCATCAACGACGAGGAGGCCCTTATCGTGGTGGTTCCTCGCCTGGCGTTTGACGTCGCGGCGCACGGATTGGCTGATTCCCCGGTCAGGCTGTGGGGCAACTCTGCGGTAGCCATACCCGAAGCTCTGGCAGGACGACGTTATCGCGATGCGTTAACCGGCGAAAAGCGTCTTGTCGAAGAGGCGCTCGATCTGGCGTCAGCAACGGGGTGGTTAGTGACGCTTATTAGTGAAAAGAAAAGTGGAGAGGAACAGGGACAATGAAAGAAACGTTTGCAATAGAGCCCGGTGACGGCCAGCAGCTGGGGGCTAATTTTGACGGAAAGGGCGTGAACTTCGCGCTGTTTTCAGCGCACGCTGAGCGGGTTGAGCTGTGCTTATTCGATCCTTGCGGAAAAACGGAAATAGCCCGGCTTGAACTACCTGAATATACACACGAAATCTGGCACGGCTACGTACCCGGTCTGCAGCCCGGAGCCTTATACGGTTATCGGGTTTATGGGCCGTACGATCCGGAGAACGGCCATCGCTTTAATCCACATAAATTGCTTATCGATCCCTACGCGCGGGAGCTGGAAGGCGATATTGAATGGAACGATGCGCATTTCGGCTACGAGCTGGGCCATGAGGAGAAAGATCTGAGCTTTGATACCCGCGATAGCGCGCCATTTACGCCAAAATGCAAGGTTGTCGACCCGGATGCCTTCGACTGGCAGGGGGAGAATCGCCCCGACGTCCCCTGGCCGCATGCGGTTATCTACGAAACGCATGTGAAGGGTTTTACCCAGCGCAATCCGGCGCTTCCCCCGGAGCTGCGCGGCACATTTGAGGGGCTTGGGCATCAGGCTTCCGTCGATTATATCAAGAGCATGGGCATCACTTCCGTTGAGCTGCTTCCCGTACACTGGTTTCCGGACGATCGGCATCTGCTCGACAGAGGGCTAAAAAACTTCTGGGGTTACAATACGCTGGGCTTCTTCGCTCCCGCGTCCCGTTACTACGGACCTGCGGGTATCGCGGGCTTCCGCGACATGGTGCGCGCATTTCATGATGCCGGTATCGAAGTGATCCTTGACGTGGTTTACAACCACACCGCGGAAGGCAATGAGCTGGGACCGACGCTCTCATTTAAAGGCATCGATAATTTTTCCTACTACCGGACGATGCCGGACCAGCATCGCTATTACATAAATGATACCGGGACGGGGAACACGGTGAATACCTCGCATCCCCGGGTGCTGCAGATGGTCATGGATTCGCTACGTTACTGGGCGCAAGCTATGCACGTCGACGGCTTTCGTTTTGATCTGGGGACCATTCTCGGGCGCGAACCCGAAGGCTTCGATCCGCGAGGTGGTTTTTTCGATGCGATAACTCAGGATCCGGTTTTATCGAAGCTTAAACTGATTGGTGAGCCCTGGGATATCGGTCCCGGGGGTTATCAGGTCGGCGGTTTTCCGCCTGGCTGGGGCGAGTGGAACGATAAATATCGTGATACGGTGCGGGAATACTGGAAGGGGGATAATGTTTCCAACGACTTTGCCGCCCGTTTACTGGGCTCCGGCGATCTGTACGATTTACGCGGCCGTCGTCCGTGGTCCAGCGTCAATTTTATTACCGCCCATGACGGCTTCACGTTGAACGATCTGGTTTCGTATAACGAGAAGCATAATGAAGCCAACGGTGAGGACAATAACGACGGGCATAATGACAACCGCTCCTGCAATTATGGCGAAGAAGGTCCGACGGAAAATCAGGATATCGTCGCCGTCCGCGAACGCCAGAAGCGGAATTTCCTGACCACGTTATTGTTCTCCCACGGTACGCCGATGCTGCTGGCCGGCGATGAGTTTGGCCGTTCTCAGCAGGGCAATAATAACGGCTACTGCCAGGACAGCGAGATTTCATGGGTTAACTGGGAAGCACTGTCCGATCAGGACCATGCGTTGCGCCATTTCACCCAGCGTCTGATAGCGCTGCGTGCGGAGCAACCGCTTTTACGCCGTGAAAGCTGGCGTGACGGGCTCGAGATACGCTGGTTTAACGCCGGCGGCGGTCTGCAGCAATCTGAACAATGGGATGAAGGTTCGACGTTAGGTCTCGCCATCAGCCGACCCGACCTTGAACAGGAGGAGGGCATCTGGCATGACGTGCTGATGCTGTTCAATCCCTTTGAGGGCGATGTTCCGTTCCAGATCCCGCAGTTTGGCGAAGGCGGCTGGGTTCTTGAGCTGTCGACCGCTGAAGAAAAAACGGACGGCGTCATCATTACCGAGACAATTGATTTTGTTCTGGCCGGGCGCAGCATTGCCCTTTTCAGACGGCCTTAAAGCCTCAGACAAACCCGGCGCTGAATGCCGGGTTTCTTTTGCCACGCGCTAGCCTGATGGAAATCCCCTGGAACTGTCATTCGGTTTTTAGTGTATGAGATTCGCGGCGTCTATCGCGTCCATACCTGCCTGTCGTCTTTGGTCTGCGGTGTGTTTTGCGCCATAATCCCTGTCAGAAAATGCGGCTGATAGGACTCTTCCAGATACCCGATTTCCTCCGCGCTCAATTGAAAATTCACGGCGTTAACCGCGCCGTCGACATGCCTTTTTTGGGTCGCGCCTACGACCGGGGCGGTGACCTTATTAAGCAGCCAGGCGAGTGAGATTTCCGTCATGGAAACCTGATGCCGTTCGGCAAGCTCAGCGACCCGCTCGATAATGACGCTGTCCTGTTCCGCCGTGCGGTCATATTTCCCGCGGGCATAGTCATCCTCAGCGGCCCGCCGCGTGTGGCCTTCCTTACGGGAAAGACGACCGCTTGCCAGTGCGCTATAGGGAGTCACTGCGATGCCGTCTTCAGCGCACAGCCCCAAGAGTTCGCGTTCATCTTCGCGCATAATCAGGTTGTAGTGGCTTTGCACGGAAACAAAGGGCGTGAGCCTTTCGCGTTCGGCAAGCGCGTTCATCTTCGCCAGCTGCCATGCATAGCAGTTTGAAATGCCAATGGCGCGTACCTTGCCGGCGGTGACGGCGGCATGCAGTGCTTCAAGGACCTCGATCGCGGGGGTGTTATAGTCCCAGAGGTGGTAGATATAGAGGTCTATATAGTCCATACCAAGATTCTGCAGGCTCTGGTCAAGCGAACGGGTAATCGCCTGTTTTCCGCTCATACCCTGCGCAATTTGCGCTGGCGTACGCGGCAGAAACTTGGTGGCAAGGACGATCTCATCGCGTTTTGCCATATCTCGCAGCGCCCGGCCAACGTACCGCTCGCTCGAGCCGTTCTGATAGGCGATGGCGGTATCGTAAAAATTGATACCTTTTTCAAGACCGTAGCGAATGATGTTCCGGCTTTCCGTTTCATTCAGCGTCCAGCGATGCTGGCCCGTAGACAGATCGCCAAATCCCATACACCCCATGCAGATGCGGGAGACCAGTAAGTCACTTTTGCCGAGTCGGGTATACTGCATCTTCATTTCCCTCGTGGGTTTATTCAGGAAGGGCGTTAAGCTGCGCGATCAGCCTGGAAGCGTGCTCCCTGGCGAGCGTCTTTTGCTGGGCAATTTTATCGGCATCCCGGTCGGCATAGCTGATACCGCAGGTATATACCGGCGTCAGCAGGTCAAGCCGGCACAGCCTTGCCGTGGTCTCGAACGGAATAAGGTACTCCTCAATGGTGTGACCAAAGAAGCCGTCAGAGGTATACATTGCCTGCGGCGCACCCGTTGTGAAGGAGAGGAGCAGCTTTTTACCGCCCAGTTTCGCCGCCGAACCGTGCGCGAAGCCGTGAACAAAAACCTCATCCAGCCACTGTTTCATCAGCCCCGGGAGGCCATACCAGGAAAAGGGAAACTGCCAGACGATGACATCCGCCTTCAGCAGACTTTTCTGCTCCGCGCCGATGTTGATTTTGCCGTCTGGATAAAGCCAGTCCAGACGACGAATTTCAGCGTCGGGCAGGGCGGTCGCCACCTCGTCAAGGATGGTCGCGTTGGCGACGGAATGGTTAACATCGGGATGCCCGGATACGATAAGGATATTTTTCATTTCAATCAGTTAAGTCCGTTGATAAAGATTAACTCAGTATAGGGATGCAGGATTATTTTTTAGAGCAGTAAAGGCTCAATCACTTTTAGACAGAAGCTAATAATCAGCACCTTAAAAAGGCCGAAGCGCTGCTTGCGGCCAAAGGCGTGGATAAGAATGCAATGCTTTCTGCCGCCTTACGCTGGCTGGTGGCGCGCATGCACCCGCGCCATGCTCACGCCATCCGCTCTGTATTAAGGCGTTCGTCGGTCATCACCTTTCCTTCATTTTTGATTTTTAAATTCTGCGGAGAAGAGACTTTCCCAGCTAATAAAGGATCCGAGAGGAATGCACTCAAACGTTAATAAGCCCGCCTTTGCCAGCGGGAATTCAGCCATCACGTTACTGGCTTCTTCCACGGTGTCACATTCGAGGAAAATGGCGACGCCGGGCCTGTCCTGACGGAAATAGATGTCGCGGATAAAGCCGGATTTATACAGCCCCCAGGCGTGCAGGGCCTCAGCGGTAAGGTGTGGCGCATATTTTTCCGGCGTTGCGCCAGGGTTGGGCATATCCAGACATAAAATTCGCATCATCGTCTCCTGTACTCAGTTTTCAGTGGAAAGAGAAAAAAGTATAAGCGCCTCATTCGCAGAAGATTAGGCGGGCATTGACTTAAGCATATTTAGCCTGTACTTAATAATCAGCCGAGGTTTGCTAAGGAAAATGCTATGAATAACGCCCTTTATAATCAGATACGTATCTTTCAGAGCATTGCGCGCGAAGGCAATATTTCGGCAGCCGCCAGGAAACTTGAAATTACGCCGCCTTCCGTCAGCAATGCGCTCAAGCTGCTGGAGGAGCATATTGGCCATCCGCTTTTTGTGCGCACGACCCGGCGCATTGAGCTAACGGAAACCGGGCAACAGCTGCTGGAGCAAACCGCCGCCGCGGTGGATTCGCTGGAGAAATCGCTGGAAAGTCTCCGTGACCAGAATAGGGAGCCCTCCGGCGCGGTGAGGATTACGCTCTCGCGCTTTGCCTACCAGCTCATTCTTAAACACGCAATGGCGGCATTCTGTCGGCAATATCCGGGTATAAAGCTGGAAATTTCGGTCTACGACGGTACCGTGAATATTATCGAGGAGCGTTTTGACCTGGGGATTCGTTTTGGAGATATCCTTGAAGGCGGGGTGGTGGCACGCCCGTTGATGAAACCGTTTCGTGAAGGGTTATATGCGTCTTCAGCCTATCTCGCCGAATATGGAATGCCTGAGGCGCCAGCCGATCTCAGCCATCACCGGCTGATTGGCTATCGTTTCATCACCAACAACCGCATTCTTCCGCTGATCCTTAACGATCGCGGAGAACCATTGACCTTAGAAATGCCCGGACAGTTAATCAGCAACGATATTGACGTTATGGCAGACGGTATTCGCCACGGGCTGGGGATAGGGCGCTTGTTCGAACCCATCTGGCGGTTACAGCCCGATCGAGAGCAGTTTATACCCGTGATGGAGAGCTACTGGAAAACCTATCCGCCAGTTTATCTCTATTACCCGAAAAACGCCGGTAAAACCAAAAGAGTGAAAACCCTGATCGACTTTCTGATAGCCGCTACGGAGTGATAAAAACGACGACTCACTTTCACCTCGGGATTAACGATGAAAATCGGTATCATTAAATCTTACCGGCAGACTCTCTCAGCACAGTAATATCCCTCTTGGGTGGCTCCCCAAACATCCGCGTATATTCCCGGCTGAAATGGGATAAGCTTTCGTAGCCGACAGCATAGGCCGCTGTGGTGACATCGTAATGCTCATTCAGCATCAGTCGCCTTGCTTCATTGAGACGCAGCCATTTCTGATAGCGGAGCGGACTCATTCCCGCAAGCTGTCTGAAATGGTGGTGGAAGGAGGGCGTGCTCATTTGCACGCGACTTGCCAGCTCTTCGACGCGCAGAGGCGAAGCAATGTTGGTCTTTAACCAGTCGATAGCTTTACCGATACGGTAGCCATGGCCGTCGACTGCCGCAATCTGCCTGAGACGATCGGACCGATCGCTCATCAACAGCCGGTAATGTATCTCCCTCTGAATCAGCGGGCCGAGGACGGGAATGGCTTCAGGTTCGTCCAGCAGTGAAAGCAGGCGGCAGAAAGGCTCCAGTAAAACATCAGTCATGGTTCCTATACCGACCCCCGTTCCCGCATCTCGTTTTTTGACTGGCGGCAGGCATCCCTGGGCAATTAATTCCATCAGTACGCGCTGGTCAAGTTTGTAGGCGACGCCGACGCAGGGCCGTGATGGCGATGCCTGTAACACTTCCGAACTGGCTGGCAAGTCGAGGGAGGTGATGAGGAATTTTTCCGTATTATATTCATAAGCTTCACCGCCAACCCACATGATCTTCGCGCCATCAGCCACCAGGACGATACTCGGAGGAACCAGGCAGCTCACCGGAGGGGCGGGTTCGTTGCGCCGGAAGAGTTCCAGCCCTTCAACCGCGGTGGGGAAATCACCGGTACCGGGCGTGCGCTGAGCAATATCCCGGGAGAGCTCGCCGAGTCGTCTCTCAACCGATTTGTCTGAAATCATTCCATCACGCCTCATATTTGTTAAGTCTGTGCGACGTCGTCAACTTACCCGTTATGAAAAGTGAAATATACGCTTTGGCATCATGTTAATAGGATCAGGCAAATAATGCAGAGTATTTTAATAACAGATTTCATTAGCGACATCCAAAATAGCCATACCGAAATGAGGCGCTGACTACAACCCAACCCGCATCCAATTTGAATGAAGGTATGACTATCATGACGCTAAAAACTTCAACCCGCTTTTTTAATGGCGCGCTCCTTGCCGGAGCGCTGGCCATGATTTCAACAGAATCTGCGGTCGCCCAGCCGACAGCAGGCACAGCAGATTCTTCAGTACGCCTGGTGCAGACGTGGGATAAAACCTTCCCAAGGAGCGACAAAGTGGATCATCAAAAAGTAACTTTTAAAAACCGTTACGGCATTGCGCTGGCCGCAGATGTGTATCTTCCTAAAGATCGCGGAAACAAGAAGCTTGCGGCACTGGTTATTTCCGGGCCCTTTGGCGCGGTAAAAGAGCAGGCCTCAGGTCTTTATGCGCAAACCTTAGCCGAGCGCGGATTTGTGACGCTGGCATTTGATCCGTCTTATACCGGCGAAAGCAGTGGGGAACCGCGCAATATCGCGTCACCTGATATTAATACCGAAGACTTTATGGCAGCCGTCGATTTTATTGGGCTGCAATCTTATGTGGACCGTGAACGTATCGGCGTCATCGGTATCTGCGGTATGGGGGGTATCGCGCTGAACGCTGTTGCCGTGGATAAACGCGTAAAAGCGGTTGTTGCCAGCACCATGTATGATATGAGCCGCGTGATGTCAAAGGGCTATAATGACAGCGTAACGCCGGCGCAACGCGAGCAGGCGCTTGAGAAGATGAGCCTTCAGCGCTGGGACGATGCGGCAAACGGTCAACCGGCTTATCAGCCAGCTTACAATAAACTGAAGGGCGGCGAAGCGCAGTTCCTCGTGGAATACGCGGACTACTATATGACCAAACGCGGATATCATCCACGTGCCGTCAACTCAGGAAACTCATGGTCCGTGACAACGCCGATGTCCTTTATGAATTTCCCGCTGATGACGTATATTAAGGAAATCTCTCCGCGCCCAATCCTGTTTGTTCATGGTGAAAAAGCGCATTCGCTTTATTTCTCTAAAACGGCATATGAAGCGGCAAATCAGCCTAAGGAGCTTCTGATTGTGAAAGATGCCACCCATGTTGATTTATATGATCGCATGGATAAGATTCCGTTTGATAACATCACGGTATTTTTTAATAAATACCTTAATAAATAAGTCATAACACCGTTCGATATTCTCCGACGCAGTGTTACCAACTTTATAATATACGAAATAACGTATAGAAAAGAGGAAAGGTTTATGCTCTGGAACCGCGAGCTTTTAGCAAAAATAGATGCGGCGGACGACCTGAAAATCGCGCCGTACCGTCCCGATATGAATACCACCGGCACGCCAACATGGATTTGGGAAGTGACGGTGGATAACCGACTTTTCGTCCGTGCCTATAGCGGTACCCGTTCAAAATGGTATCAGGCAGCACTGTCTCAACGGGCGGGTAAGATAGTGGCTATCGGGCAGGAATTCGACGTACGGTTCGCAAAACCCGCGGACCCGGCTCTTGAAAGTAAAATCGATCGGTCCTACCAGATAAAATATTCCGGCAGCAGCTATGTTTCCGCAATGACGGGAGCTCGCGCCAGAGCGGCCACGGTTGAGATATTACCTTCGTGAATGCCATGCCGCAGAAATACGACATTTTCAGGCGGGACTGCCGCCAGTGATGGCGACAGTTTTATGAGTATGACTACGGCGTGACATGATTTTTCTTTGAATATCGATGAGAGTTATCAGCGCGATATAAGCGCACTGAATGACGGGCTGTTGCGAATAGAGGCGATAGTTCGTTCTCCTTCTGCCAGCGAAGCCGCGTTTGTATGGACAGAGGAAGCCTCCCGGATGAGAGGGTAAGGGTGTTTGACCGCTGAACCGATCACAAATTCGGCCGCTTCATGAGCCGTGATGCTGATAGCCCCATGACCTTCTGCGAAAATTGCCAGCTCACGTTCGAGCAGAGTATTTCCGATCTCCAGTTGCCCGGCGTTAGTTGCCAGCCATGCGATATCATGATCTGCCTGCGGCTGATAAGTCCACTTCTGACCATCTGAAAGCCGCACGTGCAGATAAGTCATTGATGCTGGTGAAGGGACTGGA
Source organism: Klebsiella sp. CN_Kp113 (assembly GCF_040064585.1). NCBI lineage: Bacteria > Pseudomonadati > Pseudomonadota > Gammaproteobacteria > Enterobacterales > Enterobacteriaceae > Klebsiella > Klebsiella sp. CN_Kp113. The sequence goes on from NZ_JBEAID010000023.1 coordinate 129,749, forward strand.
CTGGTCCTGCCATTGTACTGTCCCAGTAAAATACGGGCTGGGCCATCGTGCATAATAGCTTCAGCTTCGAAATAAAGGCTTTCTGCCGATGCCAGTTCCAGTTCAGGCGGTAAAGCCACCCAGAGCTGAAAACCTCGCATGACTTTCCCCGGTAAGGGCTCACCCGCATGCCAGACCCCACTACCTGCTCGCATCCACTCCACAGAACCATCAGACATGGAACCTTGTTTTCCTGTGGTATCCCCGTAAGTCATACCACCTTCAAAGAAGGCCGTAAGGGTTGCAATACCTGAATGTGAATGAGGTATAAAACCACGGTTATACGGTGGGAAGAACTCAAACAAATCAAGAAAAACAAACGGCTTGATATCATCTCCCAGATCATCCGGGCTCAGTAATCGCGTAATGGGGCCTAATCGATGGCCCTTCGTACGGTAGGCAATGGCGCGATTCACGCCCTGGCTCTCAAGAGAATCGGTCATGATAGATTTTCCTTCAATATACAATTCTGGCTGTGTGCTTTTTTTCACGAAGGGCCGCAGCCACTTCGTGTCCGATAAGTTTGATTGAATGACCCATTGCCTCAGATCCTGCAGTGGCAGCACTCATCTGAAATGACAGCCGGTCAATACCGCCCAGTGATGTCGATATTGCCTGTGCTTTGGCTATCACGCTTGGCGGATCGCCAACGAGGTATGCACCATCAGGGCTACAGGAGGCATCAAATTGCTCACGCGTCACTGGCCCCCAACCGCGCTCTTTGCCCACTTGTGTGAAAGCATGCAGCCAGCCTGGGTAAAACGCGTCTTTTGCTGCTTTCGCGGAGTCAGCCACAAAGCCGGTAACATGTAGCCCCACCCTAAGCTGCTCGCGATGGTAGCCGGCACGAATACCGGCCTGCCGGTAGAGGTCGATTAATGGCCGGAAACGATCGGGTCTGCCCCCGATAAGCGCCACCATCAGCGGCAGACCCGCAGCTCCGGCCCGGATGAAGGAGTGCGGTGTCCCGCCAACACCTACCCAGACCGGCAGCGGATTCTGCATTGGCCGGGGATAGACGCCCTGGCCCGTAAGCGCTGGACGGTAACGGCCTGACCATGTGATGTGTGTTTCCCTGACAAGTTGCTGCAAAAGTCCAAGCTTCTCTGTAAATAGAGCGTCATAGTCATCCCTGGAGTGACCAAATAGCGAATAAGCTTCTGCAAAAGAACCACGACCAACGGTGATTTCGGCACGGCCCTGCGAGAGCAGATCCAGGGTGGAGAAGTCCTGAAACAACCTCACCGGATCAACCGTACTGAGAACCGATACCGCACTGGTTAGTCTGATTTTTTTCGTTCGTGCGGCGGCGGCCGCAAGAATGACCGCAGGTGACGAATCGGCGAAATCAGTACGATGATGTTCACCGACACCGAACACATCTATACCAGCCTCGTCGGCAAGAGTGATTTCCTCCAGTAATGCCGCAAGACGTTCTGCCGGATTAGGTATGCGTCCGTTGTTCCTTTCAGGTAAAAGTGAAGCGAAACTGTTTATGCCTATTTCCACATTTAACTCCTTGTGCCGATTTTTCAACGTAACCCCGGTCATGGGTCAGATAACCGTTGTTTCAACCTCGTTCTTCGCCCTGGCAAGTGCCGTTGCTCTGGCGTCATCTCCCAGAGCAAGACCTTCCGCACGAAAAATGGTGATGTCAGAGAGTCCGATGAAATTAAGCGCAGCGGTAAGCAACGTTTCCTGATGGTCAAGATGGGCGACAGGGCTGGTACCGCTGTAAACGCCACCGCGAGTTGAAGCGATATACACTTTTTTACCTGCTGGAAGCAGACCTTCCGGACCATTCGCGGTGTAGTGGAATGTCCTCCCCGCGACAAGTACACGATCCAGCCATGCCTTGAGTTGGCTCGGAAGCGAAAAGTTGTACATCGGAACGCCAATAATAATGATATCCGCTGAGAACAACTCATCGATGTAGGTGCTGCCCAGAGCGATGTCGTTCGCTAACGATTCTGAAGTCGGTGTATTTCCCTGAAACACAGCCAGATGGGCAGGGCTCAAATGCTGTAATTCATCTGCAACAAGATCGCGTCGCAGAAGTGTGGCTCCAGGGTTTAATTTCACTTCTTTAGCGACGATTTCAGCAGTCAGGCTGCGGCTGACAGAGTTGCTACCCAGGATGCTCGAGTCGATATGCAGAATAGTAGTCATATTAAATCTCCGGTGAGTGGACTGTGGTCAACGTAAAAAATAGTGCGCCACCATAATTGCACCTACGAATGCATCTGAAAAGCCGTTATAATCTTATGGATACCATCTTGAATTCAGATACATTGGTGAGGGTTTATGCTTGACGGAATATCGCTCGACCAGCTTCGAACATTTGTTGCTGCTGTAGATGAAGGGAGCTTCTCGGCCGCTGCCCGTCGTCTTGGCCGGGCTCAGTCAGCAGCCAGTGAGCTTGTGCGTGGACTGGAACTGCAATTAGGTGTCACCTTATTCGATCGCTCAGGGCGCTATCCATTGCTGACACCTGCAGGCTCGGCATTGCTTGTTAGCGCGCGAAAAGCCGTTTCTATTGTGGATGCCATGAAATCCCAGGCAAAAGGCATTGCGGCCGGACTGGAACCCGAACTTGCTGTGGTTGTGGATGTCTTTTTTCCTATTGATGCCCTTGCGGGAGTCGCTAAAGAGTTTCGTCAACAGTTCCCGGCAGTACCGCTTCATGTGTATGTAGAAGCTCTTGGCGCTACTTTCCAGCCCGTACTGGATAGACGAGCCACGGTGGGTATTGTTGGTTTCCTGCCATTGACGCCCCCCGGAATCATCACTGAACCTTTGGTGAATATTCCTTTTGCAATGGTAGCTGCGGCAGAGCACCCACTGGCAGCGTATCCAGGCCCAATCCCGCAGAGTGAACTCGCAAAGCATGTTCAGCTGGTACTGACCGATCGTTCTGAACATTCAAAAGGGCGCGATTTTGGCGTAATGTCTCCCAAAACATGGAAACTCGCGGACCTGTTTGCCAAGCGCGCATTCCTGCTTAATGGACTGGGCTGGGGAGGAATGCCTCTCCACACCGTGCAGACCGATCTGGATAGTGGTCGCCTCGTACGTCTGGCCATTGAGGAAGAACCTCAGGGTGGGGTCAGTATGTTGATGTCAGCAGTGTATCGTGTGGATAATCCGCCAGGCCAGGCAGGCCGCTGGCTTATCGACCAAATAATGGCCTGCTCCAGCCACAGGTAGCCATATTACTGGCTGGTACTTCAGCTCAATGGTGGTTCGCGTAATCTTGAAACCACTGGTTCAATATCATCCCCATGATGAAAGCGTATATGAATGACACGAGGGGAGTGTCGGACCTGATTTATGGAAGGGTTAAAAATGTGACAGACGTCCGTCCGCTGGCTGAACGTGGTCTATTCACTATTTATGTGGCCCTTTAATAAACACAAATTCCAGCGTCGTCCGTCGCTGCGCAACTCGGTGATGCTCAGCGGGTGGATGTCGATACGCGCAAATGAGTGAAGCGGGGCGCCGAGAACGTCGACGATCGTGGCGCGGATTGCGGCGGCAGGCGCAATGGCACAGTGGCGACCTCGAATATCGACGTGTTTAGCCAGCCAACTGCCACAGCGCGCCAGCAGCTGAGCACGTGACTCTCCGCCCGGGGGAGCGGCACCCTCCAGCCAGGCCTGGAACGCTTCGGCGTCTTGCATCATCACCTCATGCACTGGCCGACCGGCCCAGATGCCGTAGTCGGGCTCCGCCAGTTCCGTCACTGGCGTACCCTGTAAAGAGAGCGCTGCGGCGGTTTGCCTGGCGGCGGCGTCCGGGGAGAACCAGACGCGGTGATAACGGGCGACACTGCTTTGTAGCTGGCGCGCCCGTTGCCACTCCCGCGCCTCCAGAGGGTCATCACAGGGAAAGTGTGAACCTCTGGAGGCTGCCGTTTCTCCCTGACAAATCAGCGTTAGCGACGCTCTCATGTTGTTAACCGCGCCGGAAGGCCGGGCGATGTTCGCGTGTCGTCGGCGTGCGTTCGGCTAAAGCACCGAAAGCCACGCCGATGACGCCCCAGAGCACCAGATGCGTGCCGAAGGAACTTATGCGGAAACGCCATAGCAGGTCCGCCGGGAAGTGGTCGGAGACTTCGTTCACTGTCGGCATCAGGGCACAAACCACGAGCATCAGCGCCACGGCGAACAGCGTTGCCCACATCATCGCATTCCCTCTGCCGAGGCGCGGCGTGAGCTGATGTGATAACCACGCGGCCGCGATGACGATGCCGATAGAAAGCAACATCATGACGAAATAGAGCCCGGTACGATAGCCGATAGTCTCCGGGTTGCCGACTGCGGGCGGATTGGGCGGGTATTTCAGACCTGGCATCAGGCTCATTGCCAGGAAGCCGGCCAGCGCCAGGCACAACGCCAGCACACGCGGGTCCGATGGCCCAAAGCGCTGGTAGCTAAAGGCCCACGCCAGCGCCAGACCGCCACCCAGCGCGGCGCCAAACAGCGCCATGCCGGTCATCAGGCCAATCCCGGACTGGGTCTGTCGGCTAAACACCTCTTCTTCTTCGCCGTCTGCTGACGCGCCGAGATGGTGAGCGTGAGCTGATATGCTTTTTTCCAGGCCAATCGCGCGATCGACCTGCGGCTCGCCGAAATGGTGTGCAAAGGCAAATGCCACCATCCCGGCCAGAACGCCGGCCATCATCCCTTTAAATAACAGTTTGCCAATCATTTCCGCCTCCTCAGTGGCAGGGAAAGCCCAGCAGATGACGTGCGTCGTGGAAGAATTCATGCACCTGCGTGCCGGAAAACATCGACGTTGCGCCTTGCTCTGCGCCAACGAAATAGATGGCCAGCAGCGCCAGCAGGGCGGTGAACAGCGCCCAGGGCAGCAGTTTCGCGACAGGAATGGGAGCAGCCGGGGTGTGGGCATTAAGGGTGATATCACTCATGGTGTAACTCCATTATCGATTTTGCTGTTGGTAGCGAGTGCCGGACTCACCGTGACCGGCACGCCCGGCGAAAGGTGATGATGGCTATGTGCCGGCGGGCAACTGGCGTTCGCCAGTACAATCGGCTGGCCGTGGGGCGTGTTGAGATACGCCTTGCGCCACTCCTGCGTCCGTCGGCTGATTTCATCCGGCACCGTCAGGTTGAGTGCCGTCATCATGTTTTCCATCGCCGCCGTCCACTGACGATAGTAGGCATCATTCGCGCTTTCACCCGGTTGCGCCGGCGCCGCGTTGATCTCTTTACTGAATGTCTGTACCCATTCTGCCCACGGGAATAGCCCGGCCCGGTGGAGATGGACTATCAGGGAGAACGCTTTTGCCTGCCAGGGCTTATCGAACACCGGCCCTTCCTCATCGCGCGGTAACCCGAGGGCGGCGTAATCGTGTTGTGCTACCGTATTCATGCTTCCTCCAGATAGTCGTCCCACAGATCGATGAACACTTTGTCAGGGCGCGGCTCTCCCCACAGCGCCTGCGCGGTGAAACTGACGCTGTAAACATGCTGGGGATGTTCGCCCAGCCCGTGCGCCGCAGTATCTGGCGTGATAAACACACCGTGAGCGATCTCTATGCGACCGACTTTATCGCGTGCGTAGCGTGGCAGGCGGGTATGGGTGGTCGGGTTGAAATTTTTCGTTCGTACCCAATCGCCCACCCGGAAGCGGGGCGCAACATCGTGACTGACCCGAGCAGACCCGCCGGTGCTGACCACCATCGACACCATCTCCTGCGTCAGCACAGGTGTGCCAGGCTTGCAGGGGGCAGGCTTCGCGCCACCCCACAGTTCTTCAACGGTGATCACCCCCTTTGCCAGCAGCAGCGTTTCGAATGCATGCAGCCAGTGCTCGTAGTAGCTCGACTGCAGATATTCGGTCGGCGCCATACGTTCGATGGCGTGGCGAAATTCATCGACGTTAAAGTGTCCGCCGACGAACAACGAGGCGAACAGAGGAAATACCCGGCGTTCCCACTCATGATGGAAATAGGGCTCGTTTTCCTCGGTAGGGATCGGGCCAAGGCCGTGCATCCCCCCCAGATCATGTATCCCGTTCATGGTTTTCTCCTTTCGTTATGGTGCGCTAACCACACCGGTGCCAATCATCGAATCGCGCGTGATGAGTTCGCTCAACTGCGCTTCGCTCCAGCCTTCCGTGCCTGCCGGATGTTCAGGCAGGACCAGATAGCGCAGCTCGGCGCTGCTGTCCCAGACGCGAATCTCTTTGTTTTCTGGTATGTGTAACCCGAACTCGGCGAGAACGCCGCGCGGGTCGATGACGATACGCGAACGATAGGGCGCTGATTTGTACCACACCGGCGGCAGACCCAGTACCGGCCAGGGGTAGCAGGAACAGAGCGTACAAACGGTGACGTTGTGCACGTCCGGCGTGTTCTCCACGACCAGCATGTCTTCGCCCTGTATTCCGGAGAAACCCAGTTCAGCAATAGCGGCAGTGGCGTTTTCCATCAGTCGACGTTTGTATTCCGGGTCGCTCCACGCTCTGGCGACAACCTGTGCGCCGTTTCGGGGGCCGACTTTGTGCTCGTAGGTGTCAATCAGCTCATCCAGCGCAGCCGGTTCGATCAGGCCTTTTTCCTGCAGCAGGGATTCCAGTGCGCGGACGCGTAGCTCGATATCAACGGGGGGTTGGGTATGGTCGTGGTCGTGTTTATGGCTCATTTTAGGCTTCCCGAGAGTTAAGGTTAAAACGTCCGCCAGTCACCGCAGGCTTCGAAAGCGGCGGCGGCCTGATAGAGCGTGTTTTCAGCGTAATGACGTCCTACCAGCATCATGCCAACCGGAAGTCCGTCGACCATGCCACAGGGGATAGACATGGCCGGGTGACCGGTGATGTCCTGCGCAGCGGTGTTACCGATCATTTCGAAAGCGCGCGAGATGTATTCGGTGATGGAGCAGTCCGGGCCTGGTATCGGCTGAGCGAGGACAGGCACGGTAGGCATCACCAGCAGGTCGAAATCGCTCAGGGCCCGGTCGTAGCCGGCGCGGGCCCGACGCGCGATATTCTGCGCTCTGGCGTAGTAGCGACCGTTATAGCGCTCCAGCCCATACTGGCCGACGAACATGCAAACTTTGAGCGACGGGGAGAGGGCATCCGCGCTGTCGCGCCATTGCGCGTGTTTGTCCAGCAGGCTGACGTCGTACTGGCCTTCCCAGTTAAAACCCATGCCGTTGCCGTGCATCATCTGGGCGGTCAGACCTTCGCAGCCGATAGGCGACCAAAGCGCGCCCGCCAGATTGTGTTCCGGCACGGAAATTTCGCTAACGATGGCGCCCAGTGCTTGCAGGCGGGCGATGGCGTCCCGCACCTTCGTTTCTACCTGCGGGTCCATATTCGGCAACTGGAATCCCTCGGTCAGAATGCCGATTTTCAGGCCGCGCACACCTTTTCCGAGGGCGGCGGTATAGCTCTCTACAACGGGCGCGTACTGACGCGGGTCAAGCCCGTCACTTCCGGCGATGATTTCCAGCATCAGCGCGTTGTCGCGCACGTTGGCGGTGATGGGACCGGCGTGGTCGATGGTCGCCTCAATCGGCATGATGCCCGTGTAAGGCACCAGACCGTGGGTCGGTTTCATGCCGTAGGTACCACAGAAGGCGGAAGGGATACGGATGGAACCGCCCTGATCGCAGCCTATCGCCATGTCCACTTCGCCAGCCGCCACCAGTGCGGCGCTGCCGGAGGACGAACCGCCGGAGGAATAGCCATGACGATGGGGATTGTGCACCGGGGCCGGGTCGGAAGTGTGGCTGCCGCCGGAGAGGCAGAAGTGCTCGCAGGTGGCTTTGCCGAGAATCGTCGCCCCGGCATCCAGCAGGCGGGTGGCCACGGTCGCGTCGTAGGATGGGACGAAACCTTCGAGCGTGGAGGCGCCGTTCATCATCGGTACGCCGGCGAGCGAGACATTGTCTTTCAGAGCGATGGTCCGCCCGGCCAGCGCGCCAGTCGCTGCACCTTTTACCTCCGTTTTGTAATACCAGGCATTGAGCGGATTGTCCTCGCCAGTCGGACGATAGCCGGCGGCGCGCGGATAGCGGACCTCCGGGATATCGTCGGGAAGGGAGTCGATCAGATCGTAAGCGTCGAAGTTAGCCTGCATCACCGCCAGATATTCCTCGGCCTGCGCCGGCGTCAGGCTGATATGCAGCCGACCGGCAAGCTCCTGGAGTTGTTCAGCAGTGGGACGTTGAATAGCCATGTTGTTTCCTTTTTTCTGTGTTTGCTCATGCGCCTGTCTTGAACATAAGCCCGGAATGCCATCCTGACTTGGTTATCCGGGTCAGTCGTTTGGCTGAAATGGACACCCGCGCAGCCTGCGGGTGTCCGTAAGGTGTTAAGACGGCTTATCGGCTTTAGGCCAGTGGATACCGACACTTTTCATGCCTTTGGTCACGTCCATGTCCGGATGTGAGAGCACCACGTCGCGATACGAAGGACTGCCGATGACCGCGGGCTTGAATTGGGTCAGGAAAGCGTTGACCTCTTCACGAATATCCTGCGGTACATTGAAGTTTTCGTAACACTCGTCGATAGACTCGAATACGGCTTTCCAGTGCACCTCGGTCAGCCCCATGCCGCGGTGCGCGGTCACCATATCTCGTCCCCGATAGACGGTGTTGCCACCCCAGTGCTTGCACAAGAAATCAACGAAGTTGATATGCTCTTTCTGAAATGAAGACTCGGACACGTGCGCCCAGATATGGCCGATGTCGGGATGCTTCATACAGGTCTTCAACACTTCGCCTGCGAAGGCGTAGACGGCGTCATATCCGCCGAGACGTTCATAGAGAGACGGCTTTTGCTGCTGTTCGCTCATGGTGGATTTCTCCGTAACATGTGAGTGGAAGGGGGTGCATAGGTCTCTGTTCAATCAGAACAGTTTCATCACGCGCAGGGTGGTGTGGAGATCTTCCTTAAAACCGCCATCGACGTTGATGTCGCGTTGGAGCAAGCCCTGCACTTGCACCGTGGGGGTGATGAATTTCGACAATTCCAGCCTTACCTGCTCCGAACGCGTCGCTTGTCCGTTCTCGACGCCGTCGATCTGCTGTTTACCGCCCCACAATTTGGCGTAACCAGCGGAGACGGTCCAGGTGGTGTCTGCGGGCGGCGTCCAGCTTACCCAGCCCTGAAATTGATAGGTGTTGTCTTGTTTGAGGCGACCGGTGCCGATGCCCGTGGCATCGTCGTTGTCGCCATACCACATCGCATCAGCGGACAGCTGCGTGGCGAAACCGTTACCAAGCTGCTGCACGCCGCCAAGCTGCAGATCGAACTTCCAGCGGTTCTCACCGACGTTGAGCATGCGCCCGGCATCGTAGGAACCGGCAGGGACGTACAGGTAGGGCACGAGGGCGAAGGTGGTGCTGGGGTTGTTCACCAGCCAGACCGGGGCGGCCAGAATGGGGTCGCCCAGGCCGCTGGCGGAATCGAGGCGGGCACCGCCCAGGGAGCCGTTAAAAAGACGTCCGTAGGGCATCAGCACCTGCGGCGCGACCGTGAAGCCCCCCACATCCATATAGTGGACGTAACGAAAGATGCTGACGAAGGAGTCCAGCCCGGTGCCTTGCTTAATTTCGTCGCCACCTGTGGGGGTAAAGCTGTCTCGCGTGGCGTAGGTGAAATACGCCAGAATGGCATCGGTACCGGCAGGAGCCGGAATGAGATCCTGTGAGTTGAGATCGACCGCATGGGCCGGGATCGTCGCCAGCCAGAGTGTGCAGGCGACCAGGCTGATGCGAGATGTGGTGCCACTAACAGTCATAACGTTACCCTCATGTCTGATATCTCTTGTTTATTTCCCGGTACCAACGTGGCCGGAAGACCTTACGGTTACAGATATTAGGGAGAAATTTGCTGCGTACTTGCTTGAACAGGGAGGGCGCAAGGCGGCGCTGGCGGCGGATAGTCTGGTGTTATACGACGCCGCGCAGACGTTCAGTTTCAGCCTGGGTGGGGGCGATAACCACCTGGTGCGGATCCCGCGGCATCTGCTGAGTTGTCGTTTGCCGAGGATTGAAACGCTCACCGCTATGGTACTGGACGACAGTCGGCCCGGCGTGATTCCACTGCGTGAAATGCTGCGTCAGGCGACAGCGATGCCCGCGTGTCTGGACAACCCAGATATTTCTGGCCGTTTCTCCCAGACGATGCTGGATCTGCTGGTGCTGAGTCTGGAATTGCAGGATCTGGATAACGTGAGTGCTGAGCGCGATCTGTACGCCAGGATGATGATTTACATTCGGCGGCAGCTTGTCGATCCAGATTTGAACATTGAGAGCCTGGCTCGGGCGCACCATGTATCCATTCGCACCGTCACGCGTGCTTTCGCCCGCCACAAAAAAACGCCGATGGCCGTGATTTGGCAGGAGAGGCTGCGAGCGAGCCGAGAGGCCCTCGAACGCGGACGAGTCAGTAGCGTGTCCCAGGCGGCGCTGGATTTCGGCTTCTCTGATTTCTCTCATTTCAGCCACGCCTTCCGCAAAGCCTTTGGCATCTCGCCTCGCTCATTATTGCCCAAAGAGCAGCAGGGAGCGACGCCATCGAACAGGCACACCGGGTCAGACTCCTGAGTCTGCGCGATATGAGTGCGAGCTGCGCGTGACGGAAGGCGCTCCCAGGCGTTGCGGCGGCAGGTGGATGACACGATGGCGTTAGTTCTTTAGCGACGGGAAATGATTTGAATATCCCGGCTTAGCGCGGGGTAAGGTAAGGATATGGGGGCGCATTGCGGCAGACTCGGTTTCTTTAATGGCATTTAACATAATATACATTATGCGCACCAACATTGTAGGGGCTCAATAGTAATGTCCGCCTGTAGCTCAATTCAGATGTCCGCGTTATGGTAAGCTTCACTGGTCCGTTTAAACTACCGGGAGGCATATCATGAGCGCAGAAAGCTCAGGAGTGTTTACTTTGAAAGAGATCAACCGGGTCAAGATTATCCAGGACGTTATCGAACGTCGTATGACCACGCGTCGTGCAGCTGAACACCTCGGTATCAGCGACAGACAATGTCGGAGTTTCTCGGCAAAGAAACCGTACGGCGTATTATGGTCCGGGCTGGTTTATGGGTCCCCCGCAAACAACGCGCCGCAAGGATCCCTCAGCCACGTTACCGGCGTCCGTGTACGGGCGGATTGATACAAATCGATGGCTGCGATCATGACTGGTTTGAAGGCCGAGGACCAGCCTGTACACGTTGATGATGCAACCAGTAAAATCATGGAGCTTTTGTTCGTCAAATCTGAGTCCACGTTTTCTTACTTCGAAGCCACACGCCATTATATTGATAAGCATGGCAAACCGCTGGCGCTGGTTACAGGGTATCAACTCAATTGAGGCTGCAAATGCCTTTGCTGAAGCCTATATTGCTGACTATAACCGTCGTTTTGGCAAAGAGCCCCGACATGACTTTGACGTGCATCGTGTGGTTGAACATGACGAAGATCTGGATCTTATTTTCACAGTACGGGAACATCGCAAAGTCTCAAAATCGCTGACGATACAGTACGATAAAATGCTGTACCTGATTGAAGACAGCGAGCTGAGCCGCCGTGCTATTGGTAAATACATCGACGTGTATCACTACCCCGATGGTCGTAAAGAGTTACGCCTGAATGGTGAGACACTTCCCTACTCTACCTATGACCGGCTGTCAGAAGTCGACCAGGGCGAAATTGTGGATAATAAACGACTTGGCCGTGCTCTGGAATTTATCAGTCTGGTGCAGAGCAAACGAGATAACACGCGCTCTCAGTCCGTTCCTTCTGGTGATGGCCCTTCCCGGCGACGGCCCAGACAGGAAGGGAAAAAATCCCAGCGGTCACTGAATAACGACGACATGCTCGAAGCGCTTAAGCAACTCCAGTCGCAGTCAGAGGAGATTTTTGGCAAGAGAGCCAGAACCGGACGATGACTTTCTGTAAAAGATCCATTTGAGACTTGAGGTTTGCACTATAACGTTCTGTGTAAGCAGGCCGCTTCGCTGCGGCCTGCTTATTATAATGCGTACTACATTATGCGCATCCCATAAGGATGGGGGGTTATTTGTTATGTTGTGGCTGCGGTTGGAATGGATATGCAATGCTCTCGTTAATACTTACTTGAGTCGATGACTTTTCTTTAAATGCAGGCCAATTATATGATTTTGTTATGAACTTCCATGAGTAATAATCCTTCGAGTCATCGGTGATTTTAAGGCTTAAGATGCTCCAACTCTCATCGTGACAATGTGATTGTTTTGCATAATCATCTTCGGTAAAGCAAGCTTTTATCATTTCTCTTGATGAAAATGGAATATTTTTAAAGGCTGGTTGATATGTACCATCATCATTAATCATTATGAAATTTGCGTATTCTTCCTCGCGCCCACCTCCGGAATAAGTTGTTGACCATTTCGATACTAACGCAACGGCCGTTTTTACTTTACTTAAAGGATATAAAGCTGGATATATATATACATCGCTTTTGGTAAGTTCATCATCAGGAACATCCTCATTATTAGCTTCTTTAGTAAAATCCCATGAAACTATTTTAGAATACACATCACCTTCTTTTTTTATCTTCATTAACTGAAGATGTGAAGTGGTTAAATAAAAGATGTCATTGGAATTTTTTTCTTTCCAGATAGAAGTCCCGTCTTTACAGAAATCATCGACCGTTTTGCAAATATCAATATATTGAGCACTGTTTTTTTTCAACGCTGTTAATGCAACTGGCTTTGTCGTGATGTCAGTAATACCAGCCACAGCAGAGAAAGATACAATAGCAAAAAACAAAACCACCTTTTTCATCATCCATCCTAATGTAAATAACTATATGAAAGAAGGGTTTCCGGCGTGTCCTGATTCAGTACCGAGGCCGGAGACGATGACGTCCCGATGTGGATCCCCCCGTGCCAGTAACGATTCACGCCAAGTACCCACCAACCGTGGGCATTTTTGCGGATATCGGTCAGCAGCTCGTCATAGTTCTTATAGTCCCGTCCGTCGGCTTTCCGTACCGGATAACGTATGTTCATCATCTTTCCTTAAGTTAAATCTCCAAAACCATAATCATCGCAGTGAGTTAAGACGAAGGGGAGTAAAATTTATGCAGATTTTATTACTGCCATCACCTGAAGCAGAGCAACCGGGATAACATCCGTTCCCGCTGGCAGTGGCCACCAGAAAGATTCTGCTCTGGCCCATTCAGCGCAGTTTTTTACTTTAGATGAAGTTAACCCATGTTGTCGACCGGCACCTGACAACGCAGATGCCCGCGCAGCGCCTGGGTATCTCCGCTCGTCAGTGCCGGCGTCTTCTGTCGCGTTACCGTGAATCTGGCCCGCCTGGTATGACTAACCGCCGTCGAGGAAAACCCAGAAATAACCAGCTGCCTGATGGTTTTGCACAGTACGCGCTCAATATAATCCGAGATCGCTATACCGACTTTGGGCCGACGCTTGCATGTGTGAAACTCGCAGAACTGCACGATGTTCACCTGTCCAAAGAGACTGTCCGTTCACTCATGGTCAAAGCCGGTCTCTGGATCCCCCGCAAACAACGTGCGCCGAAAATTCAGCAGCCACGTTATCGTCTTGCCTGTTGTGGTGAGTTGATCCAGATATAACCGGCGCTTTGCCAAAGTTCCCCGACATGACTTTGATGTGCATCGGCCACTCGAACATGATGATGATTTGGCTGCCTTTTTCACATGGCGGGAACCGCGCCGCGTTTCAAAATCTCTGACGGTTCAGTATGACAAAGTGCTCTATCTTATTGAAGACAGTGAAATTAGTCGCAAAGCCATCGGGAAATACATAGAGGTCTGGCATCACCCGGATGGCCGGAAAGAACTCCGGCTAAACGGAGTCGTCCTTCCCTACTCCACCTATGATCGCCTTCAGGAAATTGACCAGGGTGCTATCGTGGACAACAAGCGTCTCGGGCGGACACTTGAGTTTATTAAGCTGGTTAAGGACAAACGCGACAATAACCGGTCTCAGGCACTCCCTGCCGGGGATGGCCCTCGCGGAGACGGAGAAAACCAACGGAGAATAAATCTCTGCGACTGGCCGTCCATTGCTTCCCAGGTCAGGCGGTTCTGAGCAGAAATGGCATTATACTGGCGGCTCATATCGCAGCGTTTCAACAATCATGGAGAGCGCAGGCAACAGCTGACGTTCACCCGGATAGTAAATATAAAAACCCGGTCGTTCTGCCCACCATTCAGGCAGGATCGGCAGAAGTTTTCCTGCATCCAGCCATGGCTGGCTGAGTATCTCCGGTAAAAAGGCAATTCCGTAACCCGCCAGCGCCGCATCCATCGCAGCATAATATGAATTAAAGACCAGATGGCCCGCAGGCCGGAAAATCTGCCCGATTTCATTTTCCTTCAGTATCCATGGCGTTGTGCTTCCCCCAGGCGTAAAGCGGGTATTAATACAGGAATACTGAGCCAAAGCACCGGGTGAAGGCGGCAGTCCTTTATCCTGAACATAACCGGGAGAGGCAACTGCTGAATAACGTAAATCCGGGCTGATACGCACAGATGCCATATTTTTGCCAAGCGAATCACCGTCCCTGATACCGGCATCAAATCTCTCCGTAATAATATCGGTCAGCGCTGTATCAAGAGAGAGCTCAAGCCTGACGTCCGGATAATGGCGCAGCGTTTCGCTGAGGCGTGGCCATACAAAAGTCTTATAGGCAAAATCGGAGACAGTCATTCTCACCGTGCCCGCAATGGTGCGGCTCAAATCCCTGATGGAGGTCAGCTCACTGGCAATTGTGTCCAGCCTGGGCGACACGCGTTCCAGCAACCTTTTTCCGGCCTCCGTCGGGGAAACGCTGCGTGTGGTTCTTATCAACAGACGCAGCCCGATCCGCTCTTCCAGATTGCGAATGGTATGGCTTAATGCTGATTGCGAAACGCCAAGCTCAGCGGCCGCTCTGGTAAAGCTTCTGTGCCGGGCGATGGTAATAAATGCGATAAGATCCCGGAATATTTCGCCTGACATGGTTCGTCACCTGTTCTCTGGAGAAAATCTGTTTAATAACATGAAGTGGTTATCCAGTGCTCTGGTTTTAAGGGCTGAAGTGACGTCCGGTTCAGTCATTAGCATGAAAGCGGAGCGCCTCCACCATCAGGCTCATGGCTCTGGAATGCTGTCGCCGGTTTGGGTAGTAAAGGTGCAGCCCTGGCCAGAGAGGGCACCACTCCTGGAGCACAGAAACCAGTTCTCCGCTGTCAAGCAATGGCTGTACCATATCCAGCGGTAGATAAGCCAGACCGAAACCCCGTCTGACTGCCTCCAGTATGTCGTAAACGTTATTACATATTACCGGCCCGTTGATTTTGACGCTGAACTCACGCTTGCCCTCAACAAACTCCCAGTCATACAACCCACCGTACGTGGACATACGTAAACGTACCCCGCTGTGCTGGCTCAGTTCGGTCGGATGTTGCGGGATCGGGTGGCGCGTAAAATACTCTGCTGAACCAACAACCGCATTCTTAACATCTGTACTGATGCGAACGGAAATCATATCCTGGGCCAGATCGGCCCCAAACCGGACGCCGGCATCATATCCCCGGGCCGCAATATCAACGCTTTCATACTCGCTGATAAGCTCAACGGTAATGTCCGGATACTGTTTCAAAAAAGGTGTTAACCGGGGCCACAGAACCGAGCGTATCACGTAGTCAATGGCGGTAATGCGCAGTGTTCCAGTAGGTTTGTCGCGTAAGTCATTGAGCGATTCCAGCTCATTCGTGATCTGATCAAACTCCGGTACCAGACGATCTACGAGATGCTGACCCGCCATCGTGAGCGCAACACTTCGTGTACTGCGCAGTACAAGACGCACTCCCAGCCGTTCCTCAAGCCCGCGTATGCTTGCGCTGAGAGCAGGTTGTGTCACTCCCAACTGAGCCGCTGCACGAGTAAAACTGCCCGTCTGGGCAACTGCTATGAGTGCGATTAATTCACTGAACCCTTCTCTTGCCATCTTCCTCTCTCACCGACTGTGTATCCCTCCGGACAACGACAGTGTCTCCTGCTCATGTGAATAAGGTATCACGGACATTGATGAATTTCATTTATGAATGCAAGAAACGAGGCTGGGTGGTTAGCTGAGCCCGCATCATGTACATTATTAACCACTGGCTACTCTTCAATAAATTTTTTATCTACCTGCCTGGAAATTATATCAGCACTGATATTCTCCGGCTGGCTTTGAGTCCCTGAAAAAAAATAAAGTCACCTGTATTTTAATATATTACATGCGGTTCAGGTTGTGCTTTCGGCTTATACAGTGGCTACTGTCAATAATCATCAATGAGGTAATGCTATGTCCTTAATTAAGGTTTCTCTTTTGTGTGCTTCGCTGCTGGCGGCAGGCTCTGTTATGGCTGCACAAAAAATCCCTTCAACTGTTGCGGAGGGCGTCAATGTTTTGGGGTCGCAAAAAGTGACGTTTAAAAATGGCAGCATCACCATGGCGGGCAATTTATATTTTCCGCCTGATTATGACAGCGCCAGGAAATATCCGGCGATCGTAGTCTCTCATCCCTGGGGCGGTGTGAAAGAACAGACGTCCGGGCTTTATGCGCAACAACTGGCAAAGCGCGGATTTATTACTCTGGCTTATGATGCCTCACATTATGGAGAAAGCGGTGGGTTGCCACGTGACCTGGAAAATCCGTCCGATCGCGTACAGGATATCCGCAGCGCCGTAGGCTATCTTGCCAGCCTGCCGCAGGTTGATGCCAGCCGCATTGGTACTCTGGGGATCTGTGCCGGTGGAGGCTATACGCTGCACGAAGCGCAGAATGATTTACGCGTCAGGGCTGTTGCCGGTGTCGTCACTTACGACATTGGCGATGCGACCCGCAACGGTATTGAAGGCCTGCCGGTTACGGCAAGCGACAGAACGAAGTTAATGCAAAGCGTGGATGAACAACTGAACAAAGAGGCCAGCGGTGCGCCGGTGCTGGTTCAGCAGTTGCTGCCTTCCCGGGATAAGTTAAATGCCAGTACGCCTAACTTTGTCCGGGAGGCGACCGATTATTACCTGACGCCGAGAGGCGCGCATCCGAATGCCAATAACCGTTATGTCGTCACGAGCACCGGACTCCATATGGCCTACTATCCACTGGAGCATATAGATTTGATTTCCCCCCGTCCGGTGCTGTTAATTGCCGGAGAAAAAGCTGAAACAAGAAAATTCAGCCAGCAAGCCTATGACAGAGCGAAAGAGCCGAAGGAGCTGGTTATTATTCCAGGCGCTTCACATTTTGATTTATATGACAAGCCAAAATTTGTTAACCCTGCCTTAAATAAACTGGCAGAGTTCTTTAGCAAAAACCTTTAATCATAACCTCACGCAGGTATATGTGAACAAGCAGAATGAAGGCCTGAATTAATCGGATGGTCATTCTGCTGACTTAATATTAAGAGGAAAAAATTATGAATCTTTCACTGAAAAATAAAGTTGCGCTGGTCACCGGTGCCGCGTCCGGTATTGGCTTTGCAACTGCACGAGCTTATGCCGAAGCGGGCGCTGCCGTTGTGTTAGCGGATATTAATTCAGAGCTGGTAAATAAGGCCGCAAATGATTTGATTTCCCGTGGTTTTGAAGCTAAATCGTTTACCTGTAATGCGGCAAACCTTGATGAAGTCGAAGCGATGGTTCAGTTCACTGTTTCCACTTACGGCCATCTGGATATCGCTTTTAATAATGCCGGTGTACAGAATAAACTTGTTGAAATCGCGGACGCCACCGTGGAGGACTTTGATCGCGTTAATGCCGTGAACCTCCGGGGCGTGTGGGGATGCATGAAGTATGAACTTCAGCAGATGCGCAAGCAGGAAAGTGGTGTCATCGTTAACTGTTCTTCTATCGGCGGAATTGTGGGCGGAGCAGAACGTGCAAACTACCACGCCGCGAAGCACGGTGTGCTGGGCCTGACCAAAAGTGCAGCACTTGAATACGCCGGCCGGAACATCCGTGTGAATGCAGTTTGTCCGGGTCTTATCTGGACGCCAATGGTCGATGCGATGGTCGCTTCGGGCCAGAAGGAAGCTCTGGAAGCCATGGTGAAAGCCGTTCCGTTGCAGCGTCATGGTAATCCGGAAGAAATCGCCGATGCGGTCCTCTGGTTGTCCAGTGATGCGTCGTCCTACGTAACAGGTCAGTCAATTTCGATTGATGGTGGCCTGACCATGCGCTAAGCATGGATGCCCTGATTATTACCCTTTGTTTGTTTTCCCTCATTGAAACACGGCCCTGTTTATCAGGGCTTTTTCAACTTTACTCATAAAACTGCGTGTGCGGTCATCCTTCCCGTTTAAGCCCTTCCCCTTCAACGGGATTACTGGCGTAACCTTTGTACTAAACGCAACAAACCTTCGCTTTCATAACTCTCCTGCATTAATCGGGGCACTAAGCAGAACCGTGCACCCGCCTGTACCGCACTGATCTACGTCGACGACGCGACGAGCCACCTGATGCAGCTTCGATTTGTAAAACCGGAATCGACATTCACCTATTTTGAGGCCACCCGGGGCTACCTGGAAAAGCAGGATCACATTATACGATGGTGTAAAGAATCCACAGATTGGTTAAGGGAAGTTATTATGCTTCCCTTAATGCACACTTTAAGAAATTTGCAAGCTATTCATATAAGGTATATATGAATTTTATTCAATAGGTAAATTGTGCTGTTTTAAGAAAGATAGCTTATCCCAATAGCCTCTTTGAAATATAATTTTATTATTTACTATTTGAAAAAAACCGCAACCCCTCAAACCTAATGGGGCACGCCACTCTAAAATTGCCCATTGTCCATCTTCGAAAATGTTTTCAACTATACAAACCATTTCTGGAAAAGAAAAATCTTGTTCAAACATTTTCTTTATAGCCTCTTTCCCAATAACTGGCTCATTGGCTACCTGATGGTTTATTGCATTATCATCATATAATTCTGAAATAGTTTCTACATCTGCATTATTAAATGCGTCAACCCATTGGCAAAGTATTTCTTTTGGCGTCATATAAATTACCTCCAGACCTGTAAATAATCCTTTTCCATAGCATAACATCAAAATCCTATCAAGCTCAAAATTTATTGGCACGCTCGATGCCATGTTCCTCGACTACGAAGCGGCCAAAGATTATGCGACCCGCTTCAGGCTGGTCACGGCGGCGAATATCCCTTCTTTCGGAGCGCCAGAATGATGTTGGTCTGGCCGAATTTTCACATGGCGGGAACCACGTTGTGTCTCAAAATCTCTGATGTTACATTGCACAAGATAAAAATATATCATCATGAACAATAAAACTGTCTGCTTACATAAACAGTAATACAAGGGGTGTTATGAGCCATATTCAACGGGAAACGTCTTGCTCGAGGCCGCGATTAAATTCCAACCTGGATGCTGATTTATATGGGTATAGATGGGCTCGCGATAATGTCGGGCAATCAGGTGCGACAATCTATCGATTGTATGGGAAGCCCGATGCGCCAGAGTTGTTTCTGAAACATGGCAAAGGTAGCGTTGCCAATGATGTTACAGATGAGATGGTCAGACTAAACTGGCTGACGGCATTTATGCCTCTTCCGACCATCAAGCATTTTATCCGTACTCCTGATGATGCATGGTTACTCACCACTGCGATCCCCGGGAAAACAGCATTCCAGGTATTAGAAGAATATCCTGATTCAGGTGAAAATATTGTTGATGCGCTGGCAGCGTTCCTGCGCCGGTTGCATTCGATTCCTGTTTGTAATTGTCCTTTTAACAGCGATCGCGTATTTCGTCTCGCTCAGGCGCAATCACGAATGAATAACGGTTTGGTTGATGCGAGTGATTTTGATGACGAGCGTAATGGCTGGCCTGTTGAACAAGTCTGGAAAGAAATGCATAAGCTTTTGCCATTCTCACCGGATTCAGTCGTCACTCATGGTGATTTCTCACTTGATAACCTTATTTTTGACGAGGGGAAATTAATAGGTTGTATTGATGTTGGACGAGTCGGAATCGCAGACCGATACCAGGATCTTGCCATCCTATGGAACTGCCTCGGTGAGTTTTCTCCTTCATTACAGAAACGGCTTTTTCAAAAATATGGTATTGATAATCCTGATATGAATAAATTGCAGTTTCATTTGATGCTCGATGAGTTTTTCTAATCAGAATTGGTTAATTGGTTGTAACACTGGCAGAGCATTACGCTGACTTGACGGGACGGCGCTTCCCTACCCTCATGGCCGCCTCCCAGGAATCGACCCAGGTGCTTATCGTGGACATAATCCTTTACTCATAAATTTATCTTATTCCATTATTGTACCTGTCACGCAAAACTTGCAGAAAAGCCATAAACGCAGGAGAATCCTGTCGGCGGTGAGGATAATAAATATGGTAGCCGTCAAAATATGGACACCACTCGGTCAGAACAGCAATCAGCTTGCCGCTTTTGATATATCCATCTGCAACATACTCGGGAATATAGGCAATCCCCAGCCCGTCTAATGCTGCATCGAGCTGATGAATCGTGCTGTTCGCAATATATTGCCCTTTGACTTTCAGACTGAATTTCTGAGCATCTTTCTCGAATTCCCAGGCGTACAATCCACTCGTATCAGAATAGCGGACGTTAATGCAGTTGTGGTTCAAAAGATCCTGCGGCTTCCTGGGCTTAGCATAACGCTTAAAATAATCTGGTGCAGCAACAACAAGCTGGCGCCAGTTCTGGCTTATTTTTGCGGCAATCATATCATTATTCAGAACATCGCCCGGACGAATCCCGGCATCAAAACGCTGATCAACAATATCTGCAAATCCATAGTCAATGCCGATTTCAATCTGAATATCTGGGTAGCGACTCAGAAAGTCCGGTAATACAGGACGGATCAAATACTGGATAACATCATCTGCCGCCGTGAGGCGTATGACGCCAGTGGGTTTTTCCCTAAGCTCACTCAACCGACTAATAGCATCATCAACCTGTTCCATTAACGGGCCAACTTCGTTAATGAGCCTTTCACCTGCTTCCGTAGTGGAGATACTGCGGGTGGTTCTGGCCAGCAGGCGGATCCCAAGCCTTTCCTCAAGAGATTTCACCGTGTGGCTGATGGCTGAGGGTGTCACACCTATTTCAGCTGCGGCTTTGGTAAAGCTTTTCAGCCTGGCCACTGTTAAAAAAACCTTTAATTCATCCACACGATTCCTCCTCCTCGGTCCCTACTGGAGACGTCAGCGTACCAGCCTGTCATTAATTATCAAATAAATTTCACAAGTAAGTGAAATTTATGTTGATTAATAAATAAAATTTAAAATGGTACTTTATATTCCACGACGTGAATATGTCCTCGTTGTAGTGACGGCTTTTAATTCTGAAAATGAGGTAATCATTATGCAAGATTTTATCTATCATAATCCGGTAAAAATTCTTTTTGGTCGCGATCAAATTTCTGCGTTAGCACAAGAAGTCCCGCAGGGTAAAAAGGTCATGATTGTCTATGGCGGGGGCAGCGTTATAAAACACGGTATATTGAAACGCGTAAAAGAGTCCCTGACAAACACCCTGGTTTATGAGTTTGGCGGTGTAGAAGCAAACCCACATTATGAAACCCTGATGAAAGCCGTTGAGATTGTCAGAGCAGAAAAAATTGATTTTCTTCTGGCCGTGGGCGGCGGTTCAGTGATCGACGGGACTAAATTTATTGCCGCCGCAGCCCTCTACGAAAATGATCCATGGGAGATCGTCAAGAGTTATGGCGGCGTGGTGAAACAAGCTCTCCCTTTTGGTTGCGTGCTGACACTGGCGGCCACGGGTTCAGAGATGAATAACACGGCGGTGATTAATCGGGTGACCACCCAGGATAAACTCTTTTTCACCTCCCCTTACGTTATGCCGAAATTTTCAGTGCTCGAACCGGAAATGACTTACACGCTGCCTGAACAACAAACCGCAAACGGGGTTGTTGATGCCTTTGTCCACGTTCTTGAGCAATACATCACTTACCCGGTTAACGCTAAGGTGCAGGATCGCCTGGCGGAAGGACTGCTGAGCACGCTGAAAGAAGAAGGACCAGTAGCCCTTAAAAATCCCCAGAACTACGATGCCAGAGCTAACATCATGTGGGCTGCGACGATGGCCCTGAATGGAATGTTGAGCGCAGGTGTCCCAACTGACTGGGCTTCTCACATGATTGGCCAGGAAATTACTGCATTATACGGAATCGACCACGCCCGTACCCTCGCTATCGTTATGCCTGCACTATGGCGCTTGTGCAAAAAGGAAAAAGCAGAAAAGCTGGCTCAGTACGGTGCGCGTGTCTGGAATATTCCTGAGTCTGATAGCGAAAAAATGGCCGATGAGGCTATCAATGCCACCGTGGAATTTTTTGAACTGATGGGCGTTAAAACCCGACTTTCTGATTATGGTCTGGGCGCGGAAGATATTTCAGCCGTTATCGGCAAGTTAAAAGAACATGGGCATATCGCATTAGGTGAACATGGAAAAATTACTGCTGAAGTGGCGGAAACAATACTGAATATGGCACTTTAATTGCCTAACAACCTACTCCATTAGGCGCTAAGCCTGCGCACCTGGCAGGCTTAATTAATCATTAACGGTATTGCAGAATGCAGAAAATGAAAGACACATTTCCCTATATGCCATTAATGGCTTTTGCGATGACCGGATTTATTTGCATCATGACGGAAACTATTCCAGCAGGATTATTGCCAGAAATCAGTAAGGGAATGAATATTTCGCTGGCTAGCGCAGGCCAGTGGGTCACCGTCTACGCCCTCGGGTCATTATTTGCCGCTATTCCGTTAACTATCGTTACCCGGTCGTGGAATCGGAAATATGTCTTATTAATGACCGTAGCGGGATGCTTCATTTTTAATACCATTACCGCACTTTCATCAAATGTTTACCTGACCCTGTTAGCGCGTTTGGGGACCGGGGCGGCTGCGGGACTGGCGTGGAGCCTGCTGGCGGGGTTTTCACG
The DNA here is from genome assembly GCF_040064585.1 of Klebsiella sp. CN_Kp113. Taxonomy (NCBI): domain Bacteria; kingdom Pseudomonadati; phylum Pseudomonadota; class Gammaproteobacteria; order Enterobacterales; family Enterobacteriaceae; genus Klebsiella; species Klebsiella sp. CN_Kp113. The sequence goes on from NZ_JBEAID010000023.1 coordinate 152,807, forward strand.
CCGAATTGTTGACCCGCTTCATCAGGGTCGGGCTATGGCGATAGCCATGGCTGGGACACCGCTGGCGCTCTCACTAGGCGTTCCGCTGGGAACCTGGCTTGGGCATTATCTTGGCTGGCGCCTGACGTTCGGTATTATGTCAGTACTTTCGCTGTTACTAATGATATGGATCCGTATCAGCGTTCCGGACTCTGCGGGGCAGCAAAAACATCAAAAAATACCGTTCAGGAAAGTACTGGCGACCCCCGGGGTCAGGCCGGTTCTCGCGGTCGTACTGACCTGGATGCTTGCACACAATATCCTTTACACCTATATCGCACCGTTTTCGTCATTATCAGGTATGGGGGCCCATGTTGACGGTATTTTATTAATTTTTGGCCTGTCCGCTCTCGCGGGTCTTATCTTTACCGGAAAAATAATTGATAGCCAGTTACGTAAAATGGTACTGGCATCGCTGGCTATATTTTCTATCGTCTCATTATTCCTGGGGCTGTTCTCTTATACACCCGCCATTCTTATTGTAGGTAGCGCTGTATGGGGTGTGACATTTGGTGGTGCTGCAACGCTGTTGAATACCGCACTTGCCGATGCGGCGGAAGATGGTGCTGATGTAGCGATCTCCATGACGGTGGTGAGCTGGAACGCGGCGATTGCCCTGGGGGGGATTACCGGAGGAATTATCCTTCAGGGACCCGGCGTCAATGGTTTGCCTTGGGTCATTCTGATACTGGCCCTGGTCAGTTTTCTGATTGTAAAAATCAACAGTGAATATGCATTCCCACACCCAATTCGGGACGAAGCCGAATGATCGCATCAGCTACAAGGAGAATTAGTCATATCGCTTATCAGGATAAGCTATTCAGCTATCTTCAAAAGGTCACAGGAATCAAAATCCTATAATCAGCCGTTCAGATTTCTAATCATAAAACAATGGAGAATATATATGCGTTTTTACATCAAGGTTGCGGTCATTCTTTTTATGTCCACCCGGGTTATACCCGTCATGGCCAATGGCAATAATGTCCAGCCGGTTTGTACAGAGAAAGGTGCCTTATCAGGGAAAGACAGCAACCAGTCCGCCCTGATTGGCGCGTGGAAAATGGTCAAATTTGAAACCGGGACTGGTGAAGAATTGAAAGAGATACCTTACACCGGACAACTTATTATCACCGATGCCGGAACCTTGTCTGCGCAAGCAAGCAATCCGGACAAAACAGTACCTGACTCCGCCTATACGGTAAACGGTTATGAAGCACTTTATGGTGATATTAAAATTGACGATGTTGCCGGGCGTTTCATCTTAACGGTGAATTCTGCACTTGCCAGTGGATTAATTGGTCAAAAAATGGAGCGCGCTTTTCATTTAACAGGAAATAAACTTGAACTGTCGCCTGTCGATAAAGGTGAAGGCTGGCGTGTGACCTACGAGCGCTACAGATAGTATAATGGCATAACGGTGCGCCGGTTTGTGCCGCGCTGAGCCGGCTGGCTTCCCTGCTCTACCTACGAACGCCTCTCGGAAATCGTTCAGGGAACAATCGCAGATGTAAGAAACCGCCACGCCATGATGGTAACGTTCACCGTCCTGTGTAAAACCCAGTCATTGCCTCTGGTCATGACTGTGTAGTAAATTTGGCTGTTGATTAGGTGCAGAGCAATGATAGAGCGTTTTCTGCGACACGATAATTTTACGCACTATGAAGGTTAAATTTTGAAAGCAACAAATTTTTCGGAACTAATAAAGATAGCCGCTCTGCAGCTTTTTAGAGAAAAAGGATTCAACAATGTCTCCACCCGCGATCTTACACAAAAGCTTAATATTTCAAGGAGCCACATCTATCATTATTATAGTAACTGGGAAACATTAAAAAAATCGGCCATAAAATATATGTTTGATAATGACATCGAGGAATGTCATGCAACGTTTAATGCCTCGGAAAGTATGAGCCCAACTGACAGGGTCAGGCTGTATATCAAAACGCTGTTACCTGATGCGCCATCAGCGCACTGGCTGCTCTACCTTGAACTCTGGCCGATGGCCGCGCGCGACGATGATTATGCTAATTTGGTCCATAATCAATCACTCCAATGGATCTATATACTCGAAGAAATCATCGACTCCGGAATTAATGAGGGCGAGTTTTCCTCGATAAACGCTTCGGTATCCGCCAGACAAATAAATGCATTAATAGATGGATACTCGAGTATGCTGATCCTCGATTATTCAAAAGAAAAAAGAACCGCTTTTCTTAATGAAATATATGAGATTTCTTTTAAAATCCTTGGCAAACCCTTCTGAAGCGCATGAAAAACCCGCAGTAGAAATTAGCGCTTGTTTATGCCCAGATAGCTTAAAATACGTTTCATTTTACTTTCCGCTGTGGTGTTCCCCGCAACGCGGGCATCTATCCATGTCTCATCGGCTTCAGGGTGAGGGCCTGATAATATGACATGTCCTTCCCCATATTGATATCTGGCGATAGCGACATCCCCATTGTCGTAATAAGCTATCGCCTGGAACCCAGCGTTTGAGGTTGTGTTATTCAGATAGGGGCCATCCTGATAGTAAAAAGGTTCCTGTTTATTATTCCATTTCACTTGCAAGGTGTAATCCCCCTCATCATAGGCGCGTGAACCAGGTCTTCCCACTTCTGACTCGCCCAATCCAGTCTTTATCGGCAAGATATGCCCCCATGCAAATACCAATAAAATCTTTGCCGCTTTTCACAAATTGACGGATAGCCTCAGCGCCATCATCACCAATGACGTCATAAGAACCGGGTATATCCTGACCGCCGCCGGGTTGAATGTAGATATCGAATTTTTTAAGCGTTTGCTCATTCACTTTCAGCGTTTCTTTTTCACCCACACAAGCGATGTTCAGCGGCAGGCCAGTACCGACGAGCGATTTCACCACCATTTCTGAACACCCCGCGCACCCGGCGTCTCCCCTATAAACAGCGATACGATAACTTTTTGATGGTGAGGCATTTGCTGAGGTTGGTGCGGAAAAAATAGAGAAAGTAAAAGCCAGAGCAAGGGTAATCATATTTGCTCTCTTCAACTGAGTTTCCTGGAAAAAAAGTGGCATCACGCTATTCCCCTTGTCATAGAGTGTTTTGTAAATCATTAAGAACCATTTTTACCATTCTAAATGCATGACATAAAATTAGAGCAGTCGCTCAAATTTAACTTTGGTGTTGATTTTGTCAAGCGTTTTTAAGCGCGGCAAAAAAAAGTTAATACGTAAAAAAGTGTAACTTTGACAAAGTTGTATAAATTTTTTAGTGAGATGCAGGCGACATACGAAAGGATAAGAAAGCAGAAACAGCGGTAACCTTGAAATCATCAACTAAGGTGTAAGGGCTAATTAACAGGCGATGTCCTGAAAGCCATACTTAACTGAACAAGACATTTTGTTTTTCGTAGTATGTCCGTGAGAGTATGCTTCGGCACGCACGAGGCAGATGAGAAACGGCGATGGCCCGAATCGTATAGAGACACAAACCTGAAATTCCGGACACCGCGCTTCAGGACATCGCTCAAGACGCCTATATCGGGCAGTATCCGGACGGTACTATCGAACGCCGGTACCCTGCCCTTTATGACTGACGACCAGCTATCTCACCCACGCACTTCTCCCTGAAATTTAGCATCGTCGCGGTTAATGTCGAAAATTTGCCACCTGACGTGGTTGGCATCGAGGGTGAAAACTGCCGTGGCGAGGGTGTTCTCCTCATCCGGATCGTCGGCAGCCAGCCGGTAAATTGGCAGTTTGGCATCATGGGTATCTGAGAGAATGGCTTTTGCCGCCGCGGCGTCAAACGGAGGTTGCGTTTCCCGCCACTGCACGAGGCGTAACTGCCGCGACGCTGAACTGTCGGTAACGATCTGCTCAACGCCAGCCAGTGCCGCATGCACCAGATGGTTGGCATGCCCGGTTACCGTCGTCAGGGGGAGAACGGAACAGCCTTGCCCGGTGGCCTCAACGCTGAACAGCCGCGCATCGCCCAGCTGCCCGAGCGTATGGTGAAACGCCCCGGATCGCGGCTGGCCGATAAGTATAGTGATGGCCTCGTCGAGGGTGTTCGCATTCAGCGAGGCGCGAGCCAGGATCTGACGCGGTAATCCCTGCGGACGATGCACTGCACGGATGTTATTCACCGTGTTAACGATACCTTTTTCATTCACCGCAAAGGTGTGGCCGCAAATCGACCCCGGATAGGCAAAACTCGTAAAGCTCAGACCGCGACTCGGGGTAATGGTAGCCAGCAAGCATTCATCCCGTAACTGAGGAAAACCGTCTTCATTGTGCGCGATAATCCGCTCGCCTGCGGCGTTTACCCCGGCCACCGTCGTACAGCCATCCGACGTTGAGCGCACCAGATCGCCACGGCAGTTCCAGGCAAAGACCTGATCAACATTGGCCTCCAGCCCCTGCGCCAACCCCTCCAGCTCCTGCCAGATGTGCGGATAATGCCGCTGCACCTCAGCGCGCATTAATCGGGTCTCAGGGGATGCCTGCAGGGTCATCACCGTTTGCCACAATGACGTGAGCATCAGTTTCTGATGCCATGCTTCACGGCCAAGCTCGCCAAGGCGCAGGCCAATCTCAAACGGGGAACCACTGATGTCGATTTTCTTCATGTGATGGATTCACTTATGTTCAGGAAACGTGCTGTAAAAATTCTTTCAGGCGCGGATTGCTACTGGCATTCAGCAGGATATCAGGTGGGCCATCTTCAGCAATGGTTCCACCATCGATAAAAATCAATCGAGAGGCCACATCGCGTGCAAAGCCAATCTCGTGCGTCACTATAATCATGGTCATCCCTTCATCCGCCAGTGAACGCATCACTTTTAATACTTCATGGCGCAACTCCGGATCGAGCGCAGAGGTTGGCTCATCAAACAGCATCATTTTCGGTTTCACCGCCAGCGCGCGGGCGATAGCCACGCGCTGCTGCTGGCCGCCTGAAAGCTCCGACGGATAGTGCTCGGCCCGTTCGCCCAGGCCGACACGTTCCAGCAGCGCCAGCGCCTGTTCGCGGGCTGCCGCTTGACTCATTTTGCGTACGCGGATAGGCCCAAACATCACATTTTCCAGCGCCGTCAGATGCGGAAACAGATGAAACTGCTGGAATACCATCCCCGCTTCGCGGCGGATTTCGCACTCGTTGACGTGAGGATCGGTCAGGTGCATTCCGGCAACCAACAAAGTGCCGGAGGAGATCTCTTCCAGCTTGTTGATACAACGCAGCAGCGTCGATTTACCTGAACCTGAAGGACCGATAATCACGACCACTTCACCGGCATCAATTTTCAGATTGATATCGTGCAGCACCTGGGTGGTGCCGAAATGTTTAGCGACCGCGCTAAATTCAACCATGCTCATAAAATATGGATCCTTTTCTCCAGTTGCTTCAGCAGGAAGCTCAGGCACAGGGTGACGGCAAGATAAATCAGGGCTACCGCTGTCCAGACCTCAAGGGCACGGAAGTTCCCGGCGATGATCTCCTGCCCCTGGCGCGTTAATTCCGCGACGCCGATAACAATGAACAGCGAGGTGTCTTTAATGCTGATAATCCACTGGTTGCCCAACGCCGGGATCATGCGGCGCAGGGCCAGCGGCATAATCACATGCCATAGCGTTGCGCGCTGCGATAATCCCATCGCCAGACTGGCTTCTTTAAATCCTCTATTGATGGACAAAATTGCGCCGCGCGTAATTTCCGCAATATACGCGCCGGAGTTAATAATAATGGTGACCATCGCGGCCGTGATAGGGTCGATACGAACAGGCAGAATCATTGGCAAGGCAAAATAGATAAACATCACCTGTACCATAATTGGCGTGCCGCGAATCAGCTCGACAAAAATTAATGATAATGTTTTCGCGATACCGCCTCCCAGTGCACGACAGATTCCTGCCAGCAGACCGATGATAAAGCCGCCCGCCAAACCGACCATAGAGATCAATATTGTCAGCTGCAGCCCCTGTAATAATAACGGCAGGGATTCCCATATATATTTCGTTTCGAAATTCATAATGCAGTCTATTACTCTCGGTTCTGGCCGGGGTTACCCGGCCCGGCGGGGATTATTTAGGTTGCTTGTTAAACCATTTGAAATAAATCTTGTCGTAGGTGCCATCCGCGCGTAATGCCTTTAACGCGGCATCGACCTTCGGCGTCAGGCTGCTGTTTTTCTGCAGGGCAAAACCGTATTTCTGCGGCAGAATGCTGTCCGTTTCCCCGGTCGATTTTACCTTACCGCCACCTGCGGTTTTCACGTAGTAGAGCACGTTCGGGGAGTCGTGAACGACCGCGTCCAGATTGCCTGCCTGCAGGTCGAGATAGGCGTTATCAATATTGGGGAATTCGACATAGTTGGCTTTATATTTGGATTTCATAAAACTGGCCGCGGCGGTGCCCTGCTTCAGCCCCACTTTTTTACCGGCAAGCTCGCTGAATTTGGTGATGGAATTATCACCACTTTTCACCGCCATTAAGAGATCCGCATCGTAGTAACCCTCGCTGAAATCAACGACCTGTTTGCGGGCATCGGTAATGGTGATCCCGGCCATTGCCACATCTAAATTACGCGATTGCAGCCCAGGAATTAAACCGCCAAAATCCATAGGGCGTAATTCGTAGCTGACATTCATTTTCTTCGCAATGGCTTCCCATAAATCGATATCAAAACCAACATATTTATTGCCTTGTTTAAATTCAAAGGGAACGAAGGCAGTATCCACACCGACTAATAATTTATCTTGTGCCATGACGGCAAAACTCGCCGAACAGGCAACCAGTGCCAGGGTAATCTTTAATTTTTTCAATAATGCAGACATAATAATCCTCAGCGTAATTAAGACAGCAGACATGAGTTTTCACGCAATACCCTAAAACTGATATTGGCGTTGAGAATAAAAACAGTATCCCTACATTCGCACGCGATATAAAAATGAAGGCGTGCGAATTATTTATGCGGGAAGAATAAAATCCCTGGTGTCGGGTACTGGCGTCTGCGCGCCGTTCATAATCATTGAAAGAAAGCTGTAATAACCGTTGATGCCAATCAGATCGACAACGCCCTTTTCCCCCCAGAGATCGATTGCCTGTTGCCAGATATCATCGCTGACTTTTTTATGCTGATGCAGCTGCTGGCAAAAATGGTAAACCACCCATTCATCAGCCGCCAGCGTCTCTGGTTGACGCCGTTCATTGATTGCCTGCACCGCCTGCGCCGGGATCCCTTTTTCCCTGGCTATTGGCGCATGAATAGCCCATTCAACCGGCTGCGACCAGTGACGCGCGGTCAGCAGGATGGCCAGTTCCGACAACCGCTGCCCCAGCGCGCTACGGTAGCGCAGATACTCCCCCATTCGCTGCGCATGGGCCATCAGTTCCGGGCTGCGCAACAACGGTTCAAACGGCGGCAGCAGCGCGCCGCGCGGCCCGTTGATAATCTCCTCCGCAAGCTGGCGTTGTTCATCGCTCCACTGCTGTTCTGACAGCGCAGGTAAACGGTTCATGGCTGACGTCTCATCAGTTTATGCGTCTCTTCGCTGATGACCTTGTGCAGTGTATCCACCACGAAATCGAGTTCTGACCGGCTGACAATAAACGGCGGCGCAATCAGAATATGATCGCCCCGCTGGCCATCAATGGTTCCGCCCATCGGATAGACCAGCAGCCCGTGCGCCATGCACTGCGCTTTGATAGCCGCATGCAGCTTCAGCAGCGGATCGAATGCCGTTTTGCGCTCTTTATCGCATACCAGCTCCACGCCGGCGAACAAACCGCGACCGCGCGTATCACCGACATACGGTAATCCGCCGAGCACATCATGCAGCGCCTGCTGCAAATACGCGCCCTGCTGCTGCACCTGCTCGAGCAAACGATCTCGCTCGATAACCTGCTGCACGGCCAGCGCAGCCGCTGCGGCTGTCGGGTGGCAGATGTAGGTGTGACCATGCTGGAACATTCCGCTACCGGCTTGCAGCGCGGCGACGATTTGCTCACTGGCCAGCACTGCGCCAATGGGCTGATAACCCCCGCCTAAACCTTTTGCGATGGTCACGATGTCAGGGACAACGCCATCCTGTTCAAAGGCGTGCAACGTGCCGGTACGGCCCATGCCGCACATCACCTCATCGGCGATATACAGAATGCCGTATTTATCACACAGCCGACGAACGCCTTGCAGATAACCCGGCGTAGGCGGCATTGCGCCAGTGGTTGCGCCAACCACCGTTTCGGCGATAAAACCGATAATTTTTTCCGGCCCGGCGTCCAGAATTGCCGCTTCGAGTTCGCCAAGTAAGCGCTCGGTATATTGCTGCTGGCTTTCACCCGCCTCACGGTCACGATACTCATTACAGGCCGACACGCGCACCACATCCATCAGCAGCGGCGCGAACTGGCGGCGGCGCCACTCGTTACCGCCAACGGCCAGCGCACCCAGCGTATTGCCGTGGTAGCTTTGTTTACGGGCAATAAATAGCGTGCGATCCGGCTGCCCTATCTCCACAAAATACTGGCGCGCCAGCTTCAGCGCCGTTTCAACCGCTTCCGATCCGCCGGAGACGAAATAGGCATAGTTCAGGGAACCGGGCGCGGTGCGGACAAGCTGCTCTGCCAGTTGTTCCACCGTATCGCTGGTGAAAAAACTGGTGTGGGCATAGGCCAACCGATCGATCTGCCGGTGCATCGCCGCCAGCACATCCGGATGGGCGTGACCCAGACAAGAAACCGCCGCCCCGCCGCAGGCGTCCAGATAGCGTTGACCACTGGCATCGGTGATGTAAGCGCCCTGGGCACTGACTGCCACTGCCGGGGTGGTACGGAGGCTGCGGTGAATGATTTGACTCATGCTTTTATCCTGCTTAAGAAATCGCTTTCGCGTAAGTTGAAAGCATCTTGCAGGATCCATTTGAATCTCGTCAATTCAATAATGATTCAAATGTATTTAATTTTCTTATGATAAAAGCAAATGAATCATTTATCAGGACTTATCGGGCATCACATACGCCCCGGAGCGTTGCAGATAACGTTCTGCGCTCTCAATTTTATTCACCGCCTCCCTACCGTGGCGGGCAACCAGCATCGCCAGCAAACACTCGGCGACGCCCATACCGGACACTATCGAAGGGAAAAAAGAGGGGCTGCTGAGGGAGAAAAGCAACGTGCAGTCCGCCGCTTGCGCCAGCGGCGAAACCGGAGAGTCGGTGATGGCGATAATCCGTGCCCCGGCCTGCCTGGCAGCATTGAGAACGTCGAGAGATTCGCGGGAATAGGGAGAAAAGCTGGTCAATAGCAGGCAGTCTTCCGCGTTGATCTCACGGGTGAAGACTTCGATATTACTGGCCAGCCCGTCAATCAGCGACACCTGGCGATTGAACAATCGATAGACATAAAACAACGACCAGGCGATAGGAAAGCTGGCGCGGAAGCCGCAAATATAGACCTGCTTCGCTTCATCCAGCAACGTCACCGCTTGCTGCATAGCGTGTTGATTCTCTGCCTGAGTGAATGCCAGATTGGCCTGATGCGCGAGGAACACCTCTTCGTACAGCGCGGGCTGCGTCCCTTTGGCGATCAATTTTTCAGCCTTAGATACATATGTATCATTTCCTAAGCCGAGATCGTCGATAAATGCGCTTTTCAGCTCCCGCCAACCGTTATAGCCCAGACGCTGCGCCAGGCGTAGCAGCGTGGCAGGCTTAACGCCGGCTTCCGCGGCGAAAGCGCGCATTGATTGCACCACCAGTTGGTTGGCATTTTGCAGGGAAAATTCCGCCGCGCGCTGGAGTTCGGGCGACAGCAGGCTGAATTGGCTCACAATATTTTCACGAAGATTCATGGCGTATCGTTATCATCCGTAAGAGTGGCTGCGGCGAAACCGGGCCGCAGAAAGGGATATATATAACCATAATTCGCCGTAATTGCATTATGGCAGAGACGGAGGCTCATCCCTGCGCCACGGAGTATCGCCCCAGGCGAATGATCCGAAGCCTCTTTATTCGGCGCCTGAAACCGCGGGATTTTCAGGAATGACCCTATACCCAACTCTTTGATGGCATTGGCAAAAAACATTGTCGCCGCTATCGCAAAAGAGAAATTATTCGCTTTATTTATAAATTGGCTTGCTAAATAATTGGTCAGGTTTTATTACGCAGTAGAGGAATTAAGATGCGTTTCAGTACCATGCCCGACAGTGAAATTATTTCTGAACTGTGCCGAAGAATTAAAGAAACGCGTATACAGCTGGGCCTGTCACAGATTGAGCTGGCCGAACGCGCTCAGGTCGGCGCGGCAACCATTAAACGCGTTGAATTAGGCGAATCCGTTACCCTCAGTACGCTGATTGGTATTTTGCGCGGTCTCGATCGGCTGCATCAGCTGGAGTCGATTTTATTTGACTCGCACATGCGTACATTTAAGGCGCAGCTCAATGCCGGACCCCCTTCCCGTATCCGTATTCGGAAAAAAACGCATCAGCCAAAAGAGAAATTGCCCGCCGCTGCCCAGACCAACGAGGCTGATGCCACGATTAACGAATGGTACACCTCATCGGCTTCTAACAGCGTGGTGTGGTCTTTTACGCCGTCCGACGGAGAGAAAAAAAGCTAACAGGCTTCAGATGATTTTAAAGATCAGGGAAGAGAAAACCGCCTGCGGCTCAGGCAGGCGGTTTTTAGGGGACTCAGGATTCACACACCGCGACTTTAATCGCCAGACCGCCCCGGGCGGTTTCACGGTACTTGGCGTTCATATCTTTGCCCGTCTCAAACATCGTTTCGATAACTTTATCCAGGGAGACTTTTGGATCGCTGGTACGGTACATCGCCATACTGGCCGAGTTTATCGCCTTCACTGCCGCAATCGCGTTACGCTCGATGCACGGCACCTGCACCTGGCCGGCCACCGGATCGCAGGTCAGGCCGAGGTTATGCTCCATGCCGATCTCCGCGGCGATGCACACCTTCTCCGGACTGCCACCCAGCAGCTCGGCCAGTCCGGCAGACGCCATCGAGCAGGCCACGCCCACTTCGCCCTGGCAACCGACCTCTGCCCCGGAAATGGAGGCATTCATCTTGTACAGAATGCCTATCGCGCCCGCCGTCAGGAAATAGCGCATATAGATTTCCGGCGTCACCTCTTTGATAAAACGATCGTAATAGGCCAGTACCGCAGGAACAATGCCGCAGGCGCCGTTGATCGGCGCGGTTACCACTCGCCCGCCCGACGCGTTCTCTTCCCCCACCGCCATGGCGAACATATTGACCCAATCCATCGCGCTCAGTGGCGTAATCGACTGGCTCTGCGGTGCCAGCACGCGGTGCAGCGCAGAAGCCCGGCGCGGCACTTTCAGCGGCCCCGGTAAAATACCTTCCGTATTCATCCCCCGGTTAATGGCGTTTCTCATGGTCTCCCAGATTTTCGCCATATTTTGCTCAACGGTCTCCCGGCCGTGGCGGGCGATCTCGTTTTTCATCATCACGGCGGAAATCGACAGGCAGTTGTTCTGGCAGTGCGCCAGCAGGTTGCGGGCAGAATAGAACGGGAACGGAATATCAACCTCCGCCTCCAGGTTCTTACCAAAGTTTTCCTCCGTGACGATAAAACCGCCGCCGATGGAATAGTAAGTCTGGAAGTGGACGATTTTGCCATCGCAAAACGCCGTAATGCTCATCCCGTTTTCGTGCAGCGGCAGAAACTCATTGTGAAAGCGCATGCACTCCGCCACCGGGAACTGTATCTCGCGCTGGCCTTCTTCAATAAACAGACGATGCATGGTGTTGACATCGCGAATAATGCCCGGAATGGCGTCGATATCAACGGTATCCGGTAGATACCCTGACAGACCAAGAATTATGGCGATATCGGTATGGTGACCTTTACCCGTCAATGAGAGGGAACCATACACATCCACCACCAGCCGAGTCACTTTATGCAGCAGGCCTTTTTCCTGCAGGGTATCAACAAACTGTTTTCCCGCTTTCATCGGCCCAACGGTATGTGAGCTGGACGGCCCGATGCTGATTTTGAAAATATCGAAAACGCTAATCATATGGCACCCACGCGGTTACATAGCAAAACGGATGCGCCGCCGGTGACAGGCGGCGCTGAAAACTTAGCTGAACAGAGAGAAGAAAATAGCGGAGATGGCAATCAGTCCCATCACCACCACAAACGCGTTGCTGATGTGGCCGCTGTACTTGCGCATGGCCGGTACTTTGTTGATGGCATACATTGGCATCAGGAACAGAATCATCGCGATGACCGGGCCGCCCAGCGTTTCAATCATCCCCAGGATGCTGGGGTTCAGGGTGGCAACAATCCAGGTGGTCACCAGCATGAACAGCGCGGTGATCTTGTTCAGTTTGTTGATTTCGATCGATTTGCCTTTTCCGCGCAGTGACTTAATCACCATGCCGTTGAAGCCTTCACGCGCGCCGAGGTAGTGGCCGAGGAAGGATTTAGTAATCGCAATCATCGCGATGATCGGCGCCATCCAGGCTATCACCGGCGCGTTAAAGTGGTTCGCCAGATATGAGAGGATGGAGATGTTCTGCGCTTTCGCTTCCGCCAGGTTTTCCGGGGAGAGGCTCAGTACGCAGCTGAACACAAAGAACATCACCGTCAGCACCATCATGATGTGGGCGAAGCCCAGAATACGGGAGCATTTGCGCTCGGCGTCCTGGCCATATTCTTCACGTTTAGCCACCGCAAATGAGGAGATAATCGGCGAATGGTTGAAGGAGAAGACCATGACCGGGATGGCCAGCCACAGGGTCATCCACAGACCATTTCCCGTTGCCGAAGCGCTGCTCAGCGACAACGTATCCAGTACCGCGCCGTTCCATTGCGGGATCAAATACAGCGCCAATATCATCAACGCGAACACGAACGGAAACACCAGCACGCTCATGGCCTTAACAATCATTTTTTCGCCAAAACGGACAATCCCCATCATGCCGACAATTAAAATCAGCGACAAAATAGCGCGCGGCGGAGACACCAGACCAAGCTGGTGAGTAATAAAGCTGTCGACGGTGTTGGTAATAGCAACGCTATAAACCAGCAGAATCGGATAAATAGCGAAGAAATAAAGCAGCGTGATAAGCTTACCTGCACCGGTGCCGAAATGTTCTTCCACCACTTCGGTAATATCTTCTCCCGGATTTTTGCCCGACAGGACAAAACGGGTTAAACCGCGGTGGGCAAAAAAGGTCATCGGGAAGGCAAGAATGGCCATGATGATTAACGGAATTAAACCGCCGACCCCGGCGTTAATTGGCAGGAAAAGCACCCCTGCACCAATTGCGGTACCGTACAGGCCCAGCATCCACACGGTATCACTTTTTCTCCAGCCGCTGCTCTCGCGAGCAACGAGGGTATTTTGAACGGTTTCCATAATATGGCCTCAGTAATATAGAGTAGGGTCAAATTAATTTGACTCTGATTCAGGTAATAAAAACGCTGTGTTTGTTTGGCTATTTTATAAAATGCAACTATGCTGATTCACTAACAGCGATCACATAACCTGATTTATAGTGGCACCTTTTAACGCATCAAAATTAGTACTGAAATCTTATTATTTTTTAAAGTATCATTTTTAATACGTTATTATTTGTATGGGTGTACTTAACGTGCTGGATATTTATATAATTCACGTGCAGAGATAACAACCACTATTTGTCATACGATTAATAAAACGCAAAAAATCAGGGGCAAGGAAATAGACACCCTCCCCCTCAATTTTCGCTAAAAGCCCTTGTAGTGCTCTTTACTCAGGCCATATTTCTTCATTCTGAGATAGAGTTTTTTACGCGGAATAAGCAGATACTCCGCCACTTCATTAATGCGCCCCTGATGGAGATTCAGCGCTTCGGTGATGATCTGCCGCTCTACGTCCTCAACCCGTCGATCGAGCGGCGTCGGCTCGCCGACATGCATCAGCGGATTCACCGTATCCGCGAGCGGTAATACCCCCACCGCATACAGTTCGGCAGCGTTCGCCAGTTCACGGACGTTGTTCGGCCACGCCCGACGTATCATCCCTTTTAACAGATGGCTATCCACCTCCGGGACGGGATGATTCAGTCGCTGACAGGTTTTTTGCAAATAGTGGTGGAACAGCGGCTCGATATCATCAGGCCGCCTTGACAGCGGCAGGCAGGCAATTTGCGTCATCGCGAAGCAGTAATAGAGCTCCGCCACGATCTGGCTACTGCCCGCCAGCGCCACTAGCGACGCGCTGCCGATACCAATCAGGCGAAAAGGCCGCTTCTCATGGCTCTGCGCCTGTACCAGCAGATGTTGTTGCTCATGAGTCAGGTGCTCCGGGTGGCTTAATACCAGCGTTCCGCCCTGCGCCTGCGCGATCGCGTCATTCAGCTTATGGGCGTTGGCCGCAGTCAGTTCGCAGTAGACAAAAGGGCCTTCGGCGTTACGCCCCAGCTGGTGCAGGTAACGTGCGCCGGTCATACGCCCGGTTCCCGCTTCGCCGTAAAGCCAGACCGCAATATCCGTCTCTGCCAGCTGCTGTAAACGCTGGCGATACTGTTCCGTCCATTCGCTGCGCCCGATCAGCTCAACCCGTAATTTTTGCTGGCCGTACTGGCGACGCGCGATCACCGCTTGCCGCTGGCGCAACGCGGCGTCCACCAGCGAGAGCAGCTTACCCGGATCGACCGGCTTTTGCAGAAAATCCCAGGCCCCCTTTTTCACCGCATCCACCGCCATCGGTACGTCGCCATGACCGGTGATAAGCAGAATCGGCAGTTGCTCGTCATCCTGATGAAACAGCGTCATCAAATCGATGCCGGAGCAGCCGGGCATGCAGACATCGCTCAGCACAATGCCGGGCCAGTCCTTCTGCACCCACGCCCGCGCATCAAAGGGGTTATCGCAGGCGTGGACGTGATAACCCGCTTGCTCAAGCAGCTGCGTATAGGCATCCAGCACGTCGCGATCATCATCAATCAGCAGAATCGAACACTCATTACTCAACATCATTTACATCCGTTAAATTAAATTGCAGCACCACGCAGGCATTGCGCGTTAACGTCGACGCCAGGCGCAGCGTCCCTTCCATTTGCGTCATCAGCGAAACAGAAATCGACAGCCCAATCCCCAGCCCCACATCTTTGCTGGTAGTGAACGGCTTCAGCAGTGACGGTAGCAAGGCCGCAGGCCAGCCGGGACCGTTATCGGCAATCAACACGCACAGGGTATCGCCGTGGATTTGCCAGCTCACCGTTATTTTCGCCGCGGTCGGACAGGCGTCGAGCGCATTCGACAGTACGTTGACCAGCACCTGATGAACCCGCACTTCATCGCCGCGGATCCAGACGGTTTCATCCGGTATCTCCAGCGTCCCCTGCTGCGGCTTATGGCGCATCGCCAGCAGTTCCCACGCCACCGTAAACGTCTGACGCAAATCAACCGGATGCAGCGGCGTTTCCAGTTCAGCGCGGCGGGTAAATTGACGCAGCGAGCGGATAATCGCGTCAATGCGGTTAATCAACCCTTCCGCTTTACTTAACGTCGCCCGCGCCTGCGCCGTCTGTCCCTGCTCAATCGCCCGTCCTGCCGTAAACAGATACATCGACAGCGCGTTCAGCGGCTGGTTGATCTCATGCGCCAGGGTGGTCATCGTCTGCCCCACCACCGCCAGTTTAGCGGTCTGGATCAGCTCGTCCTGGGTGGCGCGAAGATCGGCCTCAATCGTTTTTCGCTCGCCAATCTCCTGTTCAAGCTGCTGTTTTTGCGCGTTAAGCTGACCCAGCGTATGGCGAAGCAAACCGGCAATACGCCCCAGCTCATCCCGGCCATAAACCGGAATGGTGGCATCCGTCCGGCCTAAACCAATCTGCACCACCGCCTGGTTCAGCGCGGTAAAGCGCTTCACCAGCCGCGATCGGATGAAATAATGATTCAGCACCCACGCCAGCAGCAGCGCCAGCAGCGTCGCCACCAGAATCAACCCGCCGCTCACGCGGACAATCTGTCCCATACGCTGATTAAACATCTGCATTTGCTGATGACTGCTGCCAAGCTGGGCTTCAAGCAGCGTCCTGAAACGCCCCAGCGTGGCTTCTCTGGCGCGACTGGCGTCCACTAACGCTTTTTGCGCCGTCACGTAGTCGCGCATGGTATCCGGCATCTTATTTTTCACCATGCCGATTTCCAGCAGCTCATCAATCGTTTGTCGCAGCGTGATCGTGCTCGGCCAGTCGTCCAACGCGCGAATATTTTCATCCGACGTTTTCTTCAGGTTTTCGAGATAGCGGATATGCGTCTCCACCAGCATGCCGTCATCATTTCCGGATTTCAGTTCATTAAGCCTGTCGCGCAGGTCGTCAACGATTTGATTCTCAATGCGGGCCAGCGTATAGACCTGCTGCTGTTCATTCTGGACTTCTCTGGAACGCTTCAGGTACTGCGCCGCGTCGCCCTGGCGGGCTTCTATCTGATCGAGCAGCGTTCCCTGCTGCCAGGTAAAGTCCTGCACCAGTGAATTCAGCTCAGTGGTAAAATCATCGTGCAGCCAGTCGATACGCGCCGAGAGTTCCCCCACCTTTTCGCGTACCAGAAACATGTTGTAGAGCACGCGATCCAGCTCCGACAGCAGCGCGCGGCTGTCCTGTAAAATCACCGCCAGCTGCTGGCGTTCCGCGGGCGACAAGCCCTGGCTCAGCCGCTCGATTTTATCCAGATGCTGAATAATCTGGTTACGCAGCTGCAGGCGCACCGTGGTATTCGGCGCCAGCAGAAATTCATTCAGCTGATCGACTACCAGATTGAGATTGCCTTCAATCAGAAAAGCAGAGTGGATGCGGGGAAAATACTCGTCCAGCGAA
Source organism: Klebsiella sp. CN_Kp113 (assembly GCF_040064585.1). Taxonomy (NCBI): domain Bacteria; kingdom Pseudomonadati; phylum Pseudomonadota; class Gammaproteobacteria; order Enterobacterales; family Enterobacteriaceae; genus Klebsiella; species Klebsiella sp. CN_Kp113. The sequence goes on from NZ_JBEAID010000023.1 coordinate 169,683, forward strand.
TAGCGTATCTGCGAGCTTTGCTCATGCCATGAATAGAGGCTGACGCTGCTGACAATAAGCGTCAGCAGCGCGCCCATCAGAAAGGCCCCGCGCAGGCTGCTGCTGATACTGATTTGCCGCAGACGTTGCAGTATGGAACGGGCCATCATTTCAGCTCTTCCAGTTTATTGATCGCCTGCCGCTGGTTGTTGAGAAACCAGAGCTGCCACTCCATCATTTGCTGCTCCGCAAAGCTCTTATTATCGAACTTAGCCAGCCAGGCCTCATCCTCGCTGCTTGCCGGATCGACCGGGACGCCGGTTAGCAGCGCGCGTATCTCGGGCAGCGGACGCTTAAGGCGAGCCTCCGCGCTGTGCAGCGCTCGCCAGGCATCTTTCAGCTGGGCGAGACGAAAGCTGATCGCCGTATCAAACATCCGCTGAACCAGGCGCTGACGCTTAAGGATCAGGCGATAGTTCAGCGGCGGTTGATTCATCAGCACCGCCTGCTGCGCCGCCCGTGGATTGCCTGCCGTCAGCGGCGTCACCGGGTATTTCCCGGTATTCGCGTCGGCGAGGATCCGCTGGCCTTCCGGGCTCAGCAGATAGCGAATAAACCGCCGCGCCTCGCTGGCGTGCTGGCTATTTTTGAGCACCGCAACGTAGGTAGGCGACACCGCCGACTGCGGAAAATAGATAAAGGCAAGGTGCGGATCGTTCAGCAACAGATTGGCATAGTTATCAATCACCGGACCGGCTACGCCCAGCCCGCTTTTGATCTTATCCGCCACGCCAAAGCTGCGGGATGAAATCGTCACCAGATTTCCCGCGCTTGCCAGCAGCGTTTGCCATCCCTTAAGCCAGCCTTTTTGTTGCAGCAGCGACTCCACCATCAGATGATTAGTGTCCGAGCGCGACGGGCTGCTCATCAGCAGCGCCCCCTGATATCGGGGATCGGTGAGATCGTCCCAGTCCGCTGGCGCAGGCAGATGCCGCGTCGTCAGCGCCGAGCGGTTAATCAGCAAGCCAAACCCCGACATCGCCACGGCAACGGAGGTGGCGCGGATGGATTCCGGCACCAGGCGTTGACTGGCCGCCGGCGCGCCGCTTAACGGCGCCAGCTTTTGATGCTCCTGAAGATGCTGCAGCAGCATCGGTGATGAGGTCAGGACCAGATCAACGTTCTCCGCATTTGCCGTATCAAGCAGCTGTTCCAGCGAGGCGCTGGTGCGGTTGAGGGTGCGAATCATCACCGACCCCGGCTCCGTTTGCCAGCGTGCGATAATCCACGCGGTGGCGCTGGGGGAAAATGTTGTCGCCATCACCAGTTCGTTCCCCTGCGCCGCACAGGAGCTGAATCCGGCGGCCAGCAGCAGCAACGCAAGCGTTTTGCCGGGCGCCCGACTCCACCGCAGAAACATGTTTGTGATCCCGTTCATAAATATTGAAATACCGAAAAAAGAGCGTTGAGACAAAACTTACCCGTTTATGACGCCTGGCGGATTAATCACCGCTAGCCTCGAAATAGCCGCGCTGGCCTCCGGGAATATCAGCAAACATTACCAGATAATGAATGTGGAATTTGTTAATATCCGCACATGCCTGACATAAAATCAGCGGAAAATTAATTATTCGCTATTTCATTGATGCTCAATGCGTTAAAAATAACCCCTGAATTCATTAATTTGAGTCAGTTTTGACCCATTTCGACGATTTGAGTTTTCTGACCACTTATTTCACTCTTCATGCCGAATACTCCTGATGTTCATATCAATATAAAATACAGGTGACGACATGTTATCAATATTAAAAAAAGGGCCGTCGGCAAATAAAGTGCCGGCTGAGAAAATTCAGGCAACTTATGGCCGCTACCGCATGCAGGCGCTGCTAAGCGTATTTTTGGGTTATCTGGCGTACTATATTGTGCGCAACAATTTCACCTTATCCACGCCTTATCTGAAAGAGCAGTTAGATCTGAGCGCCACCCAGATCGGTTTGCTCAGCAGCTGTATGCTCATTGCGTACGGGATCAGCAAAGGCGTTATGAGCAGCCTGGCGGATAAAGCCAGCCCGAAAGTCTTTATGGCCTGCGGCCTGGTGCTGTGCGCGATCGTCAACGTCGGGTTGGGGTTCAGCACCGCATTCTGGATCTTCGCTGCGCTGGTCGTTCTGAACGGTCTGTTTCAGGGGATGGGCGTCGGCCCCTCTTTTATCACCATCGCTAACTGGTTCCCTCGCCGGGAGCGCGGTCGCGTGGGGGCTTTCTGGAACATTTCCCATAACGTCGGCGGCGGGATTGTCGCCCCAATCGTCGGCGCCGCGTTTGCGATTCTCGGTACCGAGCACTGGCAGAGCGCCAGCTACATTGTCCCGGCCTGCGTGGCGGTGGTGTTCGCCATCAGCGTACTGGCGCTGGGTAAAGGTTCGCCGCGCGAGGAAGGCCTGCCTGCGCTGGAAGAGATGATGCCGGAAGAAAAGGTCGTGCTTAACGCTAAACACGCGGTAAAAGCGCCGGAGAATATGAGCGCATTCCAGATCTTCTGCACCTACGTTCTGCGCAACAAAAACGCCTGGTATGTCTCCCTTGTGGACGTGTTTGTCTATATGGTGCGTTTCGGCATGATCAGCTGGCTGCCTATCTATCTGCTGACGGTGAAACATTTTTCCAAAGAGCAGATGAGCGTCGCGTTCCTGTTCTTTGAATGGGCGGCGATTCCGTCGACCCTGCTGGCGGGCTGGCTCTCCGACAAGCTGTTCAAAGGACGGCGCATGCCGCTTGCCATGATCTGTATGGCGCTGATTTTTGTCTGCCTGATCGGCTACTGGAAAAGCGAATCCCTGCTGATGGTGACGGTGTTCGCGGCGATCGTGGGCTGCCTGATTTACGTGCCGCAGTTTCTGGCCTCCGTGCAGACCATGGAAATTGTTCCCAGCTTTGCCGTCGGCTCCGCCGTGGGACTGCGCGGATTTATGAGCTACATCTTTGGCGCATCGTTAGGCACCAGCCTGTTTGGCGTGATGGTGGATAAAATGGGTTGGCACGGCGGGTTCTATCTGCTGATGGGCGGGATCGTCTGCTGCATTCTGTTCTGCTACCTCTCTCATCGCGGCGCGCTGGAGCTTGAGCAACAGCGTAAGAACACGCAGCAGCAAGAAGCCGAGCTGGCGCTGGCCGACGCACAATAAGCGCCTGAACCCGGCAAAAGAGAGTGCCAGCCTGCTGGCACTTTTAACCTTAAACAGGGTCGATAACCGTCACGCGGGCACCTTTAAATAGGGCGCAATGCTCGCTAATTTCTCACGGGTTTCCGTCAGTTCGCGTTCCGGCGTAGATTGCGCGATGATACCCGCCCCCGCCTGTATCCAGCAGCGCTGGCTATCCTGAAACACGGAACGCAGTACTAACGCCGCATCGAAGCGCGTATCTTCCAGCAGCAGGATTGCGCCTGAATAGAGCTCCCGCGGCGTTTTTTCAATTTGCATGATCGCGTTGAGGGCCGCCTTTTTAGGGATACCTGACGCGGTAATTGACGGAAACAGCACGGTAAACGCATCCCAGGCATCCTTATCTTCCGCGAGCTGGCCGCTGACGCCAGACCCCAGATGCTGGACGCTGCCGCGCTGGCGAACCGACATCAAATCCTCGACCACCACGCTGCCGGGCTGGCAAACCGCCTCCAGTTCGGCAATGGCTTCTTTGACCGAGAGGATATGCTCAAGCACCTCTTTACCGTCGTGCAGCAGCTCCCTCTCATTTGCCTGATTATGCGCCGTATCGCCCATGCGATCGCGGGTGCCCGCCAGCGGTTCAGTGACCACTTTCTTTCCCGTCACCGACATCACCAGTTCCGGACTAAAACCCAGCGCCTCGCGTCCTTGCTGGCGAAACATAAACGTACGGGTGGGCGTGTTGGCCTGTCGTCCATATAGCAGCGTAGCGGGCATATCAATTCGCGCTGGCAGAGGAATCGCGCGTGAGACGATGACTTTAACGTAATCGCCGCGGCGGATCGCCGAAACGGCGCGCGCAACCTGCTGTTTATACGCTTCACCGTCCAGGGCGGTATCCACAACCATTGGCCCGCATGGTGTCGCCGTATCGACCTCTTTTACCCACTCGCACAGACGGCGGCATCCGTCGGCGGAGTCCGCGTAAACGGTAACATTTCCTTTCTCAAAAATAAGTTCTTCACGGGGAGCGGTTAACGTTAGCAGCGGCCACTCGCCGGCATCATAGGCCATTCCCCGCGCATGGGCCGCAAAGTTGAACCCAACCTGGCCATATACCCGGCATCCTCTCACCCGCGGATGCGTCATAAAACGACGCGCGCAGTCGGTAATCGAATCTACCGCCCACTTTTGTTCTCCGGCATCATCAATGAATGTCGCCTGGGTGCCGTCGGCATTAATCTGCAGTTGCGCCTGGCATCCTTTACCTATGTACCAGCAAGGTTGGCGCTCATAGACATAGCACTCTTCATCTCCGAACTGACGTAAGACGCCAGAAATCATCGGTAGCCATTGCTCCTCTGGTAACGCCAGGTGTAAAAATTCACTGATTTTCATCCCTTACCTCTCTGTGTTATTCCCGGATCAATCAATTGAGCTTGTCATTAGTTCTTTTGCCGAACGCAGTCGGATAGAAACAATCCACGCCGCCAGCAACGTGAATACGCCGGCAAACAGGAAGCAGGCCGCATAGCCAAAGCGCTGCGCGACAACGCCGCCGACTACGCCGGCCAGAATGGCGATAGCGGCGTCAGTACATTGAAAGAGCGTAAAATCGACACCAGCCTGCAAAGGCGAAGAAAGCGCCATCAGCGTGGCGTAAAGACAGACCAACGCGCAGGCCAGCGAAACAGATTGAACAACGATCAACCCCTGGAGAATCGGCAGCAGTAGAGGACCCGGCGCTATCAGCAGCGTCATCACTACCGCCAGCAGCGCGATGCCCTGCACGCCATAAGCCGCAAACAGCGCTCTGCCGGGTGAGAGGTATTTCATCAGCAATCCACCCGCCAGCGTTCCGGCTATGCCCGCCGCAATATTACCGCCGCTGAACAGCGCACCGAGCGCTGACATGCTCAGACCATGATCCAACAGCAGCGGCGCCAGAAGAGGCAGCACAAACCGCATGCCGGAATTCAGCATCAATACCAGCATTAAGCCCAGACGGGCCTGTCGCCTTCTAAGCGCATAACCCAATGCCGGAACATGCGGAACAGATGCTGCGCGCGTTGGTTCGGCAACGCGCCACAGGGGTACGGATAAGACCAGGATCAGCGCCGCCATCATCAGCATGGCCGCAGGCCAGCCGACGGTCGCCGACAGCATCAGAAACACCCCGCCGCCGCACATCATTCCCAGATAGCTGCCGCCGACCTGCACGCTGTTTCCCCAACCGTACCCTGCGCGGGTCAGCTGATCGACGCAAAAACCGTCGCTGGCGATATCAATAGTGGAGGCGACTGTACCCGCCACCATAAACAGCGCAAATAGCGCGACGACTAGCGTTTCGGGCAATCCGCCTTCTCGCCCTGTCCCGCCAATCGCGGCGGCAATCGCCAGGATCGCCGCGAGCGCAGCCTGCCCGCGCAGGATCAGCATGCGGGAACGGCGCTGCGGGCTACCAGGAGGTAGCCGCCAGCGCTCGACCCACGGCGCCCAAATAAACTTCAGCGCCCAGGGCAGCATGAACAGGGTTGTCGCCCCGGCAAGCGCAAGCGATCCGCCAGCAGCGCGCACCAGCGCGGGCAAGGACTGCATCGAGAGCGCTGATACCAGACTCTGTGTCACATAGATGCCGGCAATGGCGAAAATCACCCGCCCGGTGGTTAACGTCAGCGATTTCACATTCGACGGAACGTCACTCATGCGCCACCTGCTCTGACGTGGAACTCCCTTCGGCGCGCCAGGCGCGGGCGGCCATTTGCGCGTGCCACAGCGCCTGGTAACGCCCATGAAGAGAGAGCAGCTGCGCATGGGTGCCCTGTTCAACCACTTTGCCCTCCTCCATCACCAGGATGTTTCCGGCCCCGACGATGGTAGACAGGCGATGGGCGATAATAATCACCGTCCGGTTGTGAACCAGGTTATCGATAGCTTTCTGTACCGCCAGCTCGCTATCGATATCCAGCGCGGCGGTCGGCTCATCAAGAATGACGATCGGCGCATCTTTCAATAAGGCTCTGGCAATGGAAATCCGCTGGCGCTCGCCGCCCGATAGCTGTCCGCCCATCTCGCCCATTGGCGTCAGCCAGCCTTGAGGAAGGCGGGTAATGAATTCAAGACACTGCGCCGCGCGGGCGGCCTCTTCCACTTCCTGCTGGGTCGCCTGCGGGCGCGCAATCAGGATGTTCGCCAGCAATGTGTCATCAAACAGCCAGACATCCTGGAAAACGACGGAAATCAGGCTGTTGAGCTGCTCCGCCGTCAGGCGACGAATATCGACGCCGCCGATAGAAATCCGCCCTTGCTGCGGATCGGCATAGCGCATTAACAGTTTGCTGACCGTGGTTTTACCTGCGCCGGAAGCGCCCACCAGCGCGCTCATACTGGCCGCCGGAAAGGTTAAAGAGAGGTCATTGAGCGCGGGAGCGCCGCTGTCGTCATAGCGGTAATGAATATTGTCAAAGCGGATATCATAACGTTCCGGCATCTCCCCGCGTTCGGCAACGGGAAGCGGCGCGATCGCCATAAATTGCTCAATACGCTGTAAGGCGCTGGCAATCAGTTCCACCACCGAGGTGTAGCTGATAAACATGGCCATCGGTTCAGCGAAACGCATAATCATCGCGGCGGCGGCAATCAGAAAGGCGAGGTTCAATGTGCCCGTGACCACCCAGATAATTCCGCACAACACCACCACCTGTAGTCCCAGCTCCACAACGCCGGCGATCAGCATCGTCGCGCCCGCGCTCTGGCGGTGAGTGCGGGTCTGTAAGTTTTCCAGAGCATTAAAATGATCCCGCAGCGCCCGGCTTTTATCGGCATCGCTACCGCAGGCACGCAATACCATCATCCCCTGCGCAAATTCAACAATATCCCCGCTCAGCCGCTGGTGCGCTTCGCCCAGGGTCTGCATTTGTCGCCGCATCGCCGGGCGGCGCCAGTAATAAAACGGCGCCAGCAAAGGGAAGATCAGCAGCATCACCAGCCCCAGCCGCCAGTCGATCCACAATGTCGCCAGCGACGCCGTCAGCGGCGTGACGATGGTCAGCAGTAAAATATTGGCTATCGCAATCACATAATTGAGGTTTTCATCCACGGAGCCCAGCAACAAGGCGTTCGTTTCGCCCGCTCTGCCGCGCTGGAGCCTCTCCAGCGGCACGCGGCGTAATTGTTCGCCCAGGCGCAGGCGCAGCTCATGGGTGGCCTGCGCCAGATGCCCGCGGTATTCAAAGCCCAGCCCATACCAGCGGAGCGCCAGCGTCACCAACGCCGCAATGCTGAAGGCCAAAGCCCAGTGAAGAAGCCGCGATGCTTCATTCCGTAGCAGCGCATCAACGATCGGATAGAGACAGGCGAAGGCGATCCCCTGCATCAATGCCGCCAGCAGCAGAGCAACCAGACTGCGCCGCAGCGTTCCCGCCTGACTGCCCACGCTGGAGATAAGCTGGCGCCAGATCGCGCGCCAGGCCAGATTATCCACCGGGTTAGTGTCTTTCATTTTGCACCGCCTCTTCCTGCGTTCCACCCGGCGCCCACTGCTGCGCCTGCTGATAGCGTTGCCATAGCCGTTGATACAGGCCACCCTGCGCCAACAGCTGCCCGTGGCTCCCGCTTTCCCGGAGCTGACCGTCGGAAAACAGCAATATCACATCGGCCTGAGTCACCATGGAGAGACGATGCGCGACCATGATGACCGTCCGGCCGCGCATGGCCGCCGCGAGGGCTTTGATAAGCGCCGCTTCACCTTCCGGATCGGCAAACGCCGTCGCTTCATCAAGCACCAGAATGGGACGATCCTGCAAAAGCGCCCGGGCGATGGTGATGCGCTGCCGCTGCCCGCCGGAGAGAAATACCCCTCGTTCCCCGACCCGCGTGCTGTAACCCTCCGGCAACGCGCTTATAAACTCATGCGCCTGCGCCACTCTGGCCGCCGCTATCACCGATTCCAGCGGCGTATCCGGCGCGCCCAGACGGATGTTATTGGCGATCGTGTCGGCAAAAAGAAAGTTGTCCTGAAACACAAACGAGATTTGCTTCATCAGGGTCTCTATCCGCATATCGCGCAGATCCACGCCGCCAATACGAATATGGCCTTTGTCGGGATCGGCGTAACGCAGCAGCAGCCGCGCCACGGTGCTTTTCCCGGCGCCGCTTGGCCCTACCAGCGCCACAATTTGCCCGACAGGCACATGAAAGCTCACCTCCTGCAACGCGGCGCCAGTCCGCGCTTGCGGATAATGAAAGCTTACCTGCTCAAAGGTGATACTCGCCTCTTCCGGCTGTCGATCGGCTCGCGGGCGCGAGAGTTCCGGCATCGCGAGAACCTGATAGATACGCTGAACGCTTAAACGCGTTTGCGCGACCAGGTTATTAAGCATCATCATCGGCATTACCGCTTCGGCCATTCCGCTGGCTATCAGTAAAACGGCTACCCAGGCGATAAAATCGAGACTGCCAGCGTGCAGCAGGCCGTATCCGCACCAGATAAGAACGAATATGGTCGGCAGGGGGTTCAGAATTGAGAATGAAAAGCGCGCTGAAAATCCGGCCTGCCGATACCAGCTTTTGAGCACATCGACCCACTCTTCGAGGGCATGTTGATAGCGCAAAAAGCTGGTACTGCCGCTATCAAAGGTCCTCACCACCGGCATGGCCTGTACGAACTCAATCACCGCGGCGCTGACCCGTTCACGCGCCTGATGATAGCGCTGAGCCATGTTTTCCGAGCGCTGACGGGCGAGTACCAGCACCACCGAACCAAACGCCAGTACCCCCAGCGTCGCGATGGCCAGTCGCCAGTCCAGCCAGAATACGAGAACAACAGTCGCCAGCGGCATGATTATGGCGCGGGCATAGAGCGGCGTGCTGTCAGCAACAAAAATATGTAACGACTTCACATCATCCAGCATTACTTTCGCCACCGATCCGCTGCCCATTTGCTGTAACGCGCCCGGCGCAAGCTGTAGGGTCTTGCGGGCTAATCTGCTGCGCAGAATATTCTCCAGATGGAAAGCCGCATAATGAGAGGTATTGAACGCCTGCAGGCGCAGGATAAAGGTCGCTATCACGCAGCCGACTACGCCGCTCAGCGGCCAGACGGGGATGATGTCAGGCGCCCCGCGCAGATCGCGCAGGCACCATGCCAGAAAAAGCAGCGCCCCCAGGCTGGTGAAGGCCGCCAGCCCCGCCAGCGCCATAGCCAGGAGCACCTTCCGGCGAACCGGGGTAATCACCTGCCAAAGAGGAAATCGGGACAGCGATTCAGTGTTGGATGAGTGAGATGACATGGGAGCGACTGATTTTCCTGATGAATTTTTATGGACGCCAAAAACACTATTTCAAGGTGGCGTTCCGGGAATTAATGTGAATAATAACCATTATCAATTACTCATCTACCCCATTCGGTTCTATTTATACCCGCATTGGTCTAAGCCACAGGGAGATAACCCGGTCATGACGGAGTCACCACAAACGCAATCTGCAATCTCTATTCACCAGCTAGTGGTTGGAAAACCCGCGAACGATGGCGCTATTCCTGCCCAGTGTGAGCTGCTGCGCTGCTCTTTGCAGGAAGGTATGGATATTTTGCTCTGGCGGGGCCACTTTGCTCAGCCCGAGACGTTGCAGCTGCACGACGACCTGGGCAGGATTAACTTCTCTTGCATTCTGGAAGGCACATCGCGCTTTGCGATCCAGGGGCTCAGCCGCCACACCGACTGGGAACTCGCGCGCGATCGTCATTACATTACCCATACGCCAGACTGCCGCGGCAGCGCCTCCTACTGCGGCCGGTTCGAGAGCATTACGCTCTCTTTCAGCCCTGAAGCCCTCGCGCTGTGGGTGCCGGATATTAGCTCGGTCATTAAAAATAAGATCGACTCCCACTGCTGTTGCCAGCAGCAGCGTTGTAATGCTGAAACCCACCTAACGGCTCAGGCCCTGCGTCACGCGCTGATGCGGATGCACGGCGGCTTCAGTCATGAACAAAAACCGTCGACGTTATGGCTACAGGGACAAAGTCTGGTGATGCTCAGCCTGGTGCTGGATGAACATCGCGAGGACGCCAGCTGTTCCTCCTGCCACTTCAATCCGATGGAACGCCAGAAACTGCTGCGGGCAAAGGATCTGCTGCTGGCCGATTTGACGCAGGCGCCGGGGGTCACCGAACTCGCCAGAGAGTCCGGTTTAAGCGTGCTTAAAATTAAGCGGGGATTTCGCGTTCTGTTCAACAACAGCGTCTATGGTCTTTTTCAGGCTGAACGCATGCAGGAGGCAAGAAGACGGCTGGCCAATGGCAATACTTCCGTTATGACGGTGGCGGCGGATCTAGGCTATGCCAACGCCAGCCATTTCTCCGCCGCATTTCAGAAGCAGTTTGGCGTCACCCCGTCGACCTTCAAACGTCTGATCTAACCAGGGCTTACCCCAGAAACTCCTCCGTTAACAAGGCCCGGATTCGCCATCCGGGCCTTGTTTTTTGCCGACCGTAAACCGAAACGGGCACAAATAAACCCGATTCGGGTAGCGCTCAATTGTTAATAATAATTATTCTCATATAAGCAATGCTTTTGGTATGACGTGCCATCAGGAGGAAGAATGATTTCTGGCGCCCCCTCTCAGGATCCGCTGTTATCGGACAACGGCGAAGCGGCCGATTATCAACAATTACGCGAACTGTTAATACAGGAACTGAATGTAGCGCCGCAGCAGTTACAGGAAGAGAGCAATCTGATCCAGGCGGGCCTGGACTCCATAAGATTAATGAGATGGTTACACTGGTTTCGTAAAAAGGGCTACCGCCTCACCCTTCGCGAGCTGTATGCCGCCCCCACGTTGGCAGCATGGCGCCAGCTGATGCGCAGCCGTTCGGGTGAAAAACCGGATGATGCAAGCTCCCCGGCGGACGCGGCGTGGCCAGTCATGAGCGAGGGTACCCCCTTCCCGCTGACGCCGGTACAGCATGCCTATCTGACGGGCCGAATGCCCGGACAGACGCTGGGCGGCGTCGGTTGCCATCTGTATCAGGAGTTTGCCGGCCATGATCTGACGGCGCCAAAGCTGGAGCAGGCCATCACGATCTTACTGCAACGCCACCCGATGCTGCATATCGCCTTTCGCGCCGACGGGCAGCAGGTCTGGCTACCGCAGCCATACTGGAACGGCGTCACCGTTCATGATTTACGCCAGACCGACGAGGCAAGCCGCCAGGCCTATCTGGAAACATTGCGCCAGCGCCTGAGCCACCGTCTTTTACGCGTGGAAATGGGCGAAACCTTTGATTTCCAGTTGACGCTCTTGCCGGACAATCGCCACCGCCTCCATGTCAATATCGACCTGCTGATTATGGATGCTTCCAGCTTTACGCTGTTTTTCGATGAACTTAACGCCCTGCTGGCCGGAGAGTCGCTGCCGCCCGGCGACCCCCGCTATGATTTCCGCGCTTATCTGCTGCACCAGCAGAAGATCAATCAGCCGCTGCTCGACAAAGCGCGCGCGTACTGGCTGGCGAAAGCATCGTTGCTGCCACCCGCGCCGGTTTTACCGCTAGCCTGCGAACCCGCCACGCTGCGTGAAGTCCGTAATACCCGACGCCGCATGATTGTCCCGACAACACGCTGGAACGCCTTTAGCCAACGGGCCGGTGAGAATGGCGTGACGCCGACAATGGCGCTGGCGACCTGTTTTGCTGCCGTTCTGGGGCGCTGGGGCGGCCTGACGCGGCTGCTGCTCAATATCACGTTATTTGACCGCCAGCCGCTGCACCCGGCGGTTGACGAAATGCTTGCCGACTTCACCAATATTCTTCTGCTGGATACCGCCTGCGATGGCGATACCGTCAGCAACCTAGCGCGTAAAAACCAGCTCACGTTTACTGAGGACTGGGAGCATCGCCACTGGTCCGGCGTCGAGCTCCTTCGTGAACTCAAACGCCAGCAAAGCCATCCCCACGGCGCCCCGGTGGTATTTACCAGCAATCTGGGGCGCTCCCTGTACAGCAGCCGCGCCGAGTCGCCGCTGGGCGAACCGGAATGGGGCATCTCGCAGACGCCGCAGGTCTGGATAGATCATCTGGCGTTCGAGCATCGGGGCGAGGTCTGGCTACAATGGGATAGCAATGACGCGTTGTTCCCACCGGCGCTGGTCGAGACGTTGTTCAACGCCTACTGCCAGCTGATTAACCAACTCTGCGATGATGAAAGCGCCTGGAAGAAGCCGTTCGCGGACAGGATGCCCCAAAGCCAGCGAGAGATACGTCAACGGGTTAACGCAACCGACGCACCCGTTCCTCAGGGCTTGCTGCATGAAGGCATTTTCCGCATCGCCCTCCGGCAACCGCAGGCGCTGGCGGTAACGGACGCGCATTATCAGTGGAATTATCGTGAGCTGACCGAGAACGCGCGCCGCTGCGCTGGCAGGTTAATCGCGTGCGGGGTTCAGCCCGGCGACAATGTCGCTATTACAATGTCGAAAGGCGCGGGACAGCTGGTTGCGGTCCTCGCCGTTCTGCTGTCCGGGGCGGTGTACGTTCCGGTTTCGCTCGACCAGCCCGCCGCGCGGCGCGGGAAAATCTACGCCGACGCCAACGTCCGGCTGGTGCTCACCTGCCAGCACGACGCCAGCGCCTGGTCAGACGATATTTCCCACCTGACCTGGCAGCAGGCCATCGAGGCGGAGCCGCTAGCCGACCAGGCGGCGTGCGCGCCGACGCAGCCGGCCTACATTATCTATACCTCCGGGTCGACCGGCACGCCGAAAGGCGTGGTCATTTCTCACCGTGCAGCGCTGAATACCTGCTGCGATATCAATACCCGTTACCAGGTGGGTCCCGGAGACAGAGTGCTGGCCCTCTCCGCCCTGCATTTTGATTTATCGGTTTACGACATTTTTGGCGTTCTGAGCGCCGGCGGCGCGCTGGTTATCGTTATGGAAAATCAACGGCGCGATCCCCGCGCATGGTGCGAATTGATCCAGCGTCATCAGGTTACGCTCTGGAACAGCGTCCCGGCGCTGTTCGATATGCTGTTGACCTGGTGTGAAGGTTTCGCCGACGCCGCGCCGGAGAAACTGCGGGCGGTCATGCTTTCCGGCGACTGGATCGGCCTCGATCTCCCTGCCCGCTATCACGCCTTCCGCCCCCAGGGACAGTTTATCGCCATGGGCGGCGCCACCGAGGCGTCTATCTGGTCTAACGCCTGTGAAATTAACCGGGTCCCTGACCACTGGCGCGCCATCCCTTATGGCTTTCCGCTGGCCAACCAACGTTACCGGGTGGTGGATGAACTGGGCCGGGACTGCCCGGACTGGGTACCGGGCGAATTGTGGATTGGCGGTATCGGGGTCGCGGAAGGCTACTTTAACGATCCTGTACGCAGCGAGCAGCAGTTTGTAACGCAATCGAACGCGCGCTGGTATCGCACCGGCGATCTCGGGTGCTACTGGCCAGACGGTACGTTAGAGTTCCTCGGTCGTCGCGATAAGCAGGTCAAAGTCGGGGGATATCGCATCGAGCTGGGTGAAATCGAAAGCGCGCTAAGCCAGCTGGCGGGAGTGAAACAGTCAACCGTTGTGGCGATCGGCGAAAAAGAAAAGACCCTGGCGGCCTGGGTTGTGCCTCAGGGTTCGGCTTTCTGTGTTACCCATCATCGGGACCCGGCGCTGCCCCAGGAGTGGCGCGGGCTTGCCGGAACGCTGCCCTGCTGTGTCTGCCCCCCGGAAATCTCCGCCGGCCAGGTCGCTGATTTTCTTCAGCATCGCCTGTTAAAACTGAAACCGGGTCAAACTCCTGGCGCCGATCCTCTTCCCCTGATGAATGCTCTCGCTATCCAGCCTCGCTGGCGGGCCGTGGTGGAACGCTGGTTAGCCTTTCTCGTGACCCAACAGCGGCTGCAGCCCGCCGCTGAGGGTTATCAGGTTTGTGCGGGGGAAGCGCCGGAGAATGACCCTCCTTCTTTCAGCGGGCATGACCTCACCTTAACGCAGATCCTTCGCGGCGCTCGCCACGAACTGTCATTACTGAACGATGCGCGGTGGTCGCCGGAAAGTCTGGCTTTCGACCATCCGGCCAGCGCCCTGTATATCGAGGAACTGGCGACAATCTGTCAACAGCTTTCCCGGCGTTTACAGCGCCCGGTACGCCTGCTAGAGGTGGGTGTCCGCACCGCCCGCGCCGCAGAGTGCCTGCTAACCCGGCTCAGCGCTGACGAGATTGAGTATGTCGGGCTTGAGCACAGCCAGGAGCTGCTGCTGAGCGCCCGACAGCGGCTTGCACCGTGGTCTGACGCCCGTCTGGCCCTCTGGAGTGCAGACACGCTGGCGGCGCATGCTCATTCGGCGGACATTATCTGGCTGAATAACGCCCTGCATCGTCTGCTGCCGGAAGAGCCCGGGCTCCTCGCGGCATTACAGCAGCTGGCCGTTCCAGGCGCGCTGCTCTATGTGTTGGAGTTTCGTCAGTTAACGCCCTCCGCCCTGCTCAGCACGCTTCTGTTAACCGATGGTCAGCCCGAAGCCTTACTTCACAATAGCGCTGACTGGGGGGCGATATTTACCGCCGCCGCTTTCAACTGCCAGCACGGCGATGAAGTCGAGGGATTGCAGCGCTTTCTCGTACAATGCCCCGTTAGCCAGGTACGCCGCGATCCTCGTCAGCTGCAGTCCGCTCTCGCCGAACGTCTGCCGGGGTGGATGGTACCGAAACGGATCTTCTTACTTGACGCCTTACCGCTGACGGCGAACGGCAAAATTGACTATCAGACGCTAAAGCGCTGTCATACCCCGGAAGCTGAAAACCGGACTGAAGCGGATTTACCCCTGGGCGATATTGAGAAGCAGGTTGCCGTCATCTGGCAGCCGCTCTTGTCAATGGGCGCCGTCAGCAGAGAAACCGACTTCTTCCAGCATGGCGGTGATAGCCTGCTAGCCACCAGGCTGATCGGACAGCTCCACCAGGCGGGTTATGAAGCACGATTAAGCGACCTGTTTAATCACCCCCGGCTGGCTGATTTTGCCGCCACGCTGCGTAAAACCGACCTCCCTGTTGAACAACCCTTTGTCCACTCCCCTGAAGAACGCTACCGGCCTTTCGCGCTGACTGATGTGCAGCAGGCTTACCTGGTCGGGCGTCAGCCGGGCTTTGCCCTTGGCGGCGTAGGCTCACACTTCTTTGTTGAATTTGAAATTGCCGATCTGGATATTCACCGGCTGGAGAAGGTCTGGAACCGGTTAATCGCCCGCCACGATATGCTGCGCGCCGTAGTGCGGGATGGACAACAGCGGGTTCTCGAACAGACTCCCCCGTGGGTGATACCCGCGCACATCCTGCACAGCCCCGAAGAGGCGCTGCAGGTACGCGACAGACTGGCGCATCAGGTTCTCAACCCTGAAGTCTGGCCGGTATTCGATCTCCAGGTCGGGTTCGTCGACGGGATGCCCGCCCGCCTGTGGCTGTGTCTGGATAACCTGTTGCTTGACGGGTTGAGCATGCAGATCCTGTTGTCAGAGCTGGAACACGGCTATCGCTATCCGCAGCAGCTGCCGCCGCCGCTTCCCGTTACCTTCAGGGATTATCTGCAGCAACCCGCGCTGCGGACGCCCAATCCCGACTCTCTGGCATGGTGGCAAACGCAGCTTGATGATATTCCTCCGGCACCTGCGTTACCGCTACGCTGCTTGCCTCAGGACGTTGAGACGCCGCGCTTCGCACGGCTCAATGGGGCAATGGACAGCGCGCGCTGGCGTCGCCTGAAACAGCGGGCAGCTGACGCTCATCTCACCCCGTCGGCCGTACTGTTATCCGTGTGGTCAACGATTCTTGCTGCATGGAGCGCACAGCCCGATTTCACGCTTAACCTTACGCTTTTCGACAGACGACCGCTGCACCCGCAAATCAACCAGATCCTGGGCGACTTTACTTCGCTGATGCTGCTGAGCTGGCATCCCGGCGAGAGCTGGCTGCAAAGCGCGCGGTTATTACAGCAGCGACTAAGCGAGAGCCTCAACCACCGCGATGTGTCGGCAATACGCGTGATGCGGCAACTGGCGCGGCGGCAAAACGTACCGGCTGTCCCAATGCCCGTCGTCTTTACCAGCGCGCTGGGCTTTGAGCAGGATAACTTCCTTGCCCGGCGCAATCTGCTCAAACCGGTGTGGGGTATATCCCAGACGCCGCAGGTCTGGCTCGATCACCAGGTTTATGAATCCGAAGGGGAACTGCGCTTTAACTGGGATTTTGTCGCCGCCCTGTTTCCTGACGGGCAGGTGGAGCGCCAGTTTGCACAGTATTGCGCGTTGCTTAACCGAATGGCGGAGGATGACAGCAGCTGGCAGCTGCCGCTCGCCGACCTGGTTCCCCCGCTTAAGGTCACGGAGCGACGCGCCCGCCGGCTGCGCCCTGAGCGCGCTCAGCCGCGGATCGCGGCGGACGAGAGCAGCGTCAGCCTGATTTGCGACGCCTTTCGCGAGGTGGTTGGCGAGCCTGTCGCACCCGCAGAGAACTTTTTTGAGGCGGGCGCCACGTCGCTGAATCTGGTACAGCTGCACGTCTTGTTACAACGTCACGAATTCGCCGCCCTGACGCTGCTTGACCTGTTCACTCACCCTTCTCCTGTCGCGCTGGCCAATTATCTGGCTGGCGTAGCCCTGGAGGAGAAAACCAAACGCGTGCGGCCGGTTCGCCGGCGTCAGCGGCGCATTTGACGCGAAACAAACTGACTTTTCCCGGACGCCATCGCCAACGCATGGCGCGCCACTGACTTTGTCAATTTTAGGAAACGGGACCGATTATGGATAACTTGCGCTTCTCTTCTGCGCCAACAGCAGATTCCATTGATGCATCGATCGCTCAACGCTACCCGGACTGCGAACCTGTCGCAGTCATCGGCTACGCCTGCCATTTTCCTGAAGCGCCGGATGGCGAAACCTTCTGGCGAAATCTGCTGGAAGGCCGCGAATGCAGCCGACGCTTTACGCGCGAAGCGCTTCTGGCCGCCGGGCTGGATACCGCCATTATTGACGATCCTTGTTACGTCAATATTGGAACAGTTTTAGACAACGCTGACTGCTTCGATGCCACCCTGTTTGGCTATTCGCGGCAGGAAGCGGAGTCGATAGATCCCCAGCAGCGCCTGTTTTTACAGGCGGTCTGGCATGCGCTGGAGCATGCAGGTTACGCCCCGGGCGCCGTCCCCCATAAGACCGGCGTTTTCGCCTCTTCGCGGATGAGCACCTATCCCGGCCGCGAAGCCCTGAACGTGACAGAGGTCGCACAGGTCAAGGGCCTGCAGTCTCTGATGGGCAATGACAAGGACTATATAGCCACCCGCGCGGCCTACAAACTCAATCTGCACGGCCCGGCGTTATCGGTACAGACCGCCTGCTCCAGTTCGCTGGTTGCGGTCCATCTGGCCTGCGAAAGCCTGCGCGCAGGCGAATCCGATATGGCGGTAGCCGGCGGAGTGGCGCTTTCCTTCCCCCAGCAGGCGGGTTACCGCTACCAGCCCGGGATGATTTTCTCTCCCGACGGCCACTGTCGCCCTTTTGACGCCTCGGCAGAGGGCACCTGGGCCGGCAACGGTCTCGGCTGCGTGGTGCTGCGTCGCCTGAAGGACGCGCTGCTGTCAGGCGATCCGATTATCGCGGTGATCCTCTCCAGCGCGGTCAACAACGACGGAAACAGAAAAGTGGGTTATACCGCGCCGTCGGTGGCAGGACAGCAAGCGGTCATCGAAGAGGCGTTAATGCTGGCGGCCATCGACGACAGGCAGATCGGCTACATTGAAACCCACGGTACCGGCACGCCGCTGGGAGACGCGATTGAAATAGAAGCCCTGCGCAACGTCTACGCTCCCCGCCCGCCGCAACAGCGCTGCGTGCTGGGTTCCGTGAAGAGCAACGTTGGTCACCTGGATACCGCGGCGGGCATTGCCGGACTGCTGAAAACCGTTCTGGCGGTCAGTCGCGGAAAAATTCCGCCAATGCTGAATTTTCACACGCCAAACCCGGCGCTTAAGCTCGAGGAAAGCCCCTTTACCGTGCCGGTGACGGCGCAGGAGTGGCAGGACGAAGTGCGCTACGCGGGCGTCTCCTCCTTCGGTATTGGCGGCACCAACTGCCATATGATCGTCGCTTCGCTGCCCGACGAACTCAACATAAGCTACCCCGCCGCGGATGACGGCAGCAAGAGTTCCGCGCTGTTGCTCAGCGCCGCCAGCGACACCGCGTTGCGGCAGCTGGCAGCGGACTATGCCGCGGCGCTTAGGGAGAACGCGGATGCCAACAATCTGGCCTTCACGGCGTTACGCGCGCGCCGTCTCGATCTTCCCTTCCGCCTGGCGGCGCCATTAAATCATGACACCGCCGCCGCGCTCAGCGCCTGGGCTGGCGCGAAATCGACTTCGCCGGTCTATAGCGGCCACGGCGCCAGCGGCAAACAGGTGTGGCTGTTTACCGGGCAGGGTTCGCACTGGCGCACTATGGGCCAGTCTCTGTACCAGCACTCAACGGCGTTTGCCGATACGCTGGAGCGCTGTTTTGCCGCCTGTCGCGACATGCTCACGCCTTCGCTACGGGAAGCGATGTTTAATCCCGATTCAGCGCAGCTTGACAATATGGCCTGGGCCCAGCCGGCGATTGTCGCGTTCGAAATCGCGATGGCGGCCCACTGGCGCGCTGAAGGACTGAAGGCCGACTTCGCCATGGGTCACTCCGTCGGCGAATTTGCCGCTGCCGTTGTCTGCGGACACTATACCATTGAGCAGGTCATGCCGCTGGTATGTCGGCGCGGCGCGCTGATGCAGCTGTGCGCAAGCGGCGCGATGGTGGCGGTATTTGCGCAAGAAGAGGCGCTGATGCCGTTGGCCCGTCAGTTCGAGCTGGATCTCGCCGCCAACAATGGCACCCGGCATACGGTCTTTTCCGGGCCGGAAGCCCGTATCGCGGAGTTTTGCGCCGCGCTTTCGCAACACGAGATCGACTATCGTCGCCTGAGCGTAAGCGGCGCGGCGCACTCCGCTTTACTTGAACCAATACTCGATCGCTTCCAGGAGGCCTGCGCGGGTCTGCTCGCCGAGCCGGGGCAAATACCGCTGATTTCCACGCTTACCGCCGAACTCATTGACGAGGCGACGCTCAACCAGGCGGATTACTGGCGCCGCCATATGCGCCAGCCGGTACGTTTTATTCAGAGTATTCAGGCGGCGCGCAAGCTCGGTGCCCGCGTTTTTGTTGAAATGGGGCCCGACGCCCAGCTGATTGCCTCCGGACAGCGCGAATACCGCGATGACGCTTACTGGATAGCCAGCGCCCGGCGTAAACAGGAGGCGAGCGCTGTCCTGAATCAGGCGCTTCTCCAGCTATACGCGGCCGGCGTCACCTTACCGTGGGCCGATCTTCTGGCAGGCGATGGGCAACGTATCTCCGCGCCATGCTATCCGTTTGCGACCGAGCGTTACTGGAAAGAACGCGCCACCTCCGCCTGCGAGCCTGCCGATGCTGTGCTTGCCGCTGGATTAGAGGTGGCCAACAGCGCCGCGACAGCGCTCGAACTCCCCCGTCTGGAGGCGCTTAAACAGTGCGCCACGCGACTGCACGCCATCTATGTCGATCGGCTGGTACAACGCTGTACGGGCGATGCGATAGATAACGGCGTGGACGCCATCACCATTATGCGCCATGGACGACTGATGCCCCGCTACCAGCAGCTGCTTCAGCGCCTGCTAAATAACTGCGTGGTCGACGGCGACTACCGCTGCGCTGAGGGGCGCTACTACCGCGCCCGCCCCATTGAACATCAGCAGCGGGAAATTCTGCTGACGGAACTCGCCGATTATTGTGAAGGTTATCAGGCTATCCCCGATACCATCGCCCGTGCCGGCGATCGGTTATACGACATGATGAGCGGCGCGGAAGAGCCGGTGGCGATTATCTTCCCGCAAGGCGCTTCCGACGGCGTAGAGGTGCTATATCAGGAATTCAGCTTTGGCCGCTATTTCAACCAGATTGCCGCCGGGGTACTACGGGGTATCGTCCAGGCGCGTCAGCCCCATCAGCCGCTGCGCATTCTTGAAGTCGGCGGCGGAACCGGCGGCACCACCGCATGGCTGCTGCCTGAACTCAAAGACGTACCGGCGCTGGAGTACCACTTCACCGATATCTCCGCGCTATTTACCCGCCGCGCGCAGCAGAAATTCGCCGACTATGACTTTGTGCATTACGACGAGCTGGATCTCGAACAAGAGGCGCAGTCTCAGGGCTTTGCGGCGCAGTCTTACGATCTTATCGTCGCGGCTAACGTGATCCATGCCACGCGCCATATCGGTCGAACCCTCGATAATCTGCGTCCCTTGCTCAAGCCGGGCGGGCGCCTGCTGATGCGCGAAATCACCCAGCCAATGCGTCTGTTTGATTTCGTTTTCGGCCCGCTGGTCCTCCCGCTACAGGATATCGACGCCCGCGAAGGCGAGCTCTTCCTCACCCCCCATCAGTGGCAGCAGCAGTGCCGAAGCGCTGGATTCAGCAAAGTAGCGTGGCTACCGCAGGACGACAGCCCGACCGCCGGTATGAGCGAACATATCATTCTCGCCACCCTTCCCGGCCAGGAGATGTCCACGTCATCAGAATCCGCGCTGGAACAGACGTTGCCGGATAACCCTGATTATCTCGCCGACTGGTCCGATTGCGCAGGTCAGCCGGAACGGTTTACCGCCCGCTGGCAGGAGGCCTGGCGGCGCCTCTCCGCGCGGCACGGCGACGATTCCCCCGTGAAACCGCCCCTCGTTACCGCCCCGCAATGGCTGGGGGAGGTGCGCTTAAGCTGGCGAAACGCAGCCTTTTCCCGCGGCGAGATGCGCGTGGAAGCCCGTCATCCAGACGGCAAGTGGCTGCCGCTGGCGCCCGACGCGCCTCTTCCTGCGCCGCAGACGCATTATCATTGGCGCTGGAGGCCCCTCAGCATCGACAGTAATAGCCGCCCGCTGGTATTCCGCTTCAGCGCCGGTACCCTTGCCTACGAAGAGGCGCTGGCGCAATACGGCATTCTTCACGATCCGCAGGCCCCTTCTGTTCTGATGATTGTCGACGAGAGCGAGGAGACGCTGGCGTTAGCGACAAAGGTGAAAGAGGCGCTCACCGCCAGCCCAGACGGCTTGATTGTCGTCACCCGCCGCGCGTGGCGAATCGAGGAAAACGAGGCGATATCAGCGGCCCATCACGCGCTGTGGGCTATGCTTCGCGTCGTGGCCAACGAACAGCCGGAACGGTTAATCGCCGCTATCGATATGGCTGAAAACGCCTCGTGGGAAACGCTGCGTCAAGGATTAAGCGCTGTTTCATTGTCACAACGCTGGCTTGCAGCCCGGGATAACGGCTTCTGGCTCCCTTCGCTGGCGCCCAACGCGGGATGCGCCGCCGAATTACCGGCGAAGGTGTTTGCCGGCGATAACCGCTGGCATCTGGTGACCGGGGCGTTTGGCGGACTGGGCCGCCTTGCCGTGAACTGGCTCAGAGAAAAAGGGGCGCGCCGCATCGCGCTACTGGCGCCGCGCGTGGATGCGTCATGGCCAGGCGACACAGCGGACGTGGAGATTCGCGTCTGCCGTTGTGATGTGGGTGATGCCGGAGAGCTGGCTCGTGTTCTTGATGAACTGGTGACCAGCGGCGGCATTGCCGGAGCGATTCATACCGCTGGCGTATTGGCTGATGGGCCCTTGCAGGAACTCGATGACCACCAGCTGGCCGCCGTTTTCGCGGTCAAAGCGCAGGCGGCAAGCCAGCTATTACAAACGCTGGGCAACCACGACGCCCGTTATCTGATTCTCTATTCGTCCGCTGCCGCCGCCCTCGGCGCGCCAGGCCAGAGCGCCCATGCGCTGGCCTGCGGTTATCTTGACGGGCTCGCCCAGCAGTTCTCCTCCCTTGATACGCCGAAAGTGCTCTCCATCGCCTGGGGCGCATGGGGAGAAAGCGGCCGGGCGGCTACGACAGAGATGCTGACGACCCTTGCCGATCGTGGCATGGGCGCGTTAAGCGATGCCGAGGGGCGCTGGCACCTTGAACAAGCGGTGATGCGCGGCGCCGCCTGGCGACTGGCCATGCGCGTTTTCACCGACAAAATGCCCCCGCTGCAGCAGGCTCTGTTTAACGCCGCAGCAACAGAACACGCCGCGATTCCGGCCGCGACTCCCGCTGATAACCATGCTTTTCACGGTAGCATCAGCGATAAAGCGGCGGTGATGACATGGCTGAAAAATCGCATTGCGGTGCAGCTAAGACTGAACGATCCTGCTTCGCTGAACGCAGATCAGGATCTGTTACAGCTGGGAATGGACTCGCTGCTCTTTCTTGAACTCAGCAGCGATATTCAACATGACCTGGGTGTACGCATCAACGCGGAACGGGCGTGGCAGGATCTCTCGCCGCACGGGCTCACACAGCTTATCTGTTCTCAGGCAGAGACGGCGCCTGCCGTATCGCCGCCGGAAGCGTTGCAGCACGATGCCGCTGAGCGTTACGCGCCCTTCCCGTTGACGCCGATTCAGCATGCCTACTGGTTGGGCAGAACCCATCTTATTGGCTATGGCGGCGTTGCCTGTCACGTGCTGTTTGAATGGGATAAACGCCACGATGAGTTCGATCTCGCCGTACTGGAGAAAGCATGGAACCAGCTCATTGCCCGCCACGATATGCTGCGGATGGTGGTGGATGCAGATGGACAACAGCGCGTTCTGGCGACAACCCCGACGTATCGTATCCCGCGCGACGATCTGCGCGCGCTTTCCCCGCAAGAGCAGTGCCAGGCGCTGGAAAAACGGCGCCATGAACTGAGCTATCGCGTTTTACCTGCCGACCAGTGGCCGCTCTTTGAGCTGGTGGTCAGCGAAATCGACGATTGCCGCTACCGCCTGCACATGAACCTCGATCTTCTGCAGTTCGATGTGCAGAGCTTTAAAGTCATGATGGACGATTTGGCCCAGGTATGGCGCGGAGAAACGCTGCCGCCGCTCGATATCACCTTCCGCGATTACGTGATGGCTGAACAGGCGCGCCGACAAACAACAGCATGGCACGATGCCTGGGATTACTGGCAGGAAAAACTGCCGCAACTGCCTTCAGCGCCGGAACTGCCGGTGGTGGAGACTCCGCCGGAAACCCCGCACTTCACCACGTTCACTTCGACGCTTGATAGACAAGAGTGGCAGGCGGCGAAACAACGCTGGCAGCAGCAGGGCGTCACCCCCTCCGCCGCGCTGCTCACGCTGTTTGCCGCCACCCTTGAGCGCTGGAGCCGTACCACGGCATTTACGCTGAACCTGACGTTCTTCAATCGCCAGCCGATCCACCCGCAAATCAATCAGTTGATCGGGGATTTTACCTCCGTCACGCTGGTTGATTTTAACTTCTCAACGCCGCTAACGCTGCAGGAGCAGATGCAACGGACCCAGCAGCGTCTCTGGCAAAACATGGCGCACAGCGAAGTGAACGGCGTTGAGGCGATCCGCGAGCTGGGGCGCCAGCGCGGATCCCAGCGTCAACCGCTGATGCCGGTGGTGTTTACCAGCATGCTGGGGATGACGCTGGAAGGAATGGCTATCGACCGGGCAATGAGTCATCTGTTCGGCGAACCCTGCTATGTCTTTACGCAAACGCCGCAGGTCTGGCTGGATCATCAGGTGATGGAGAGCGATGGCGCGTTGACGTTTAGCTGGTACTGCATGGATAACGTGCTGGAACCGGGCGCGGCTGAAGCGATGTTTAATGACTACTGCGCCATCCTGCAGGCCGCCATTGCCACCCCTGAAGTCCTGGAGACCATGGACAGCGGGATTGCCGAACACATTCCCCGCCGCCGCTGGCCGCTGAACGCGCAGACAGACTACGATCTGCGGGATATTGAGCAAGCGGCGCAGGAATACCCCTGCATCCAACAGGCCAGAGCGGAATTAAGCGAAAATGGCGCGTTAACCCTGGATATCGTTATGACCGAGGATCCACCGCCCTCAGCGCCGTTACATGATGAGCACGATCTCGCCTCACTGGCGCTGCCGTTGCCTGAACAGACGCAACTTGACGAGCTGGAAGCGACCTGGCGCTGGCTGGAGGCGCGTGCGCTGCAGGGGATTGCCGCAACGCTATATCGCCACCGTCTGTTCACCACCCCGGAGGTTGCCCACCCATTTGGCAAAATAGTACAGGCGTTGGGCGCGCAAGCGTCACACCGGCGCCTGCTACGCCAGTGGCTGCAGTGTCTGGCGGAAAGAGAATGGTTAGTGCGCGAGGGGGATAGCTGGCGCTGCCGCATTCCGCTCAGCGAAATTCCCGAACCTCACGAAGCTTGCCCGCAAACCCACTGGAGCCAGGCGCTGGCGCAGTATCTTGACGCCTGCATCGCCCGGCACGACGACCTCTTCTCCGGGCAGTGTTCGCCGCTGGAACTGCTGTTCAACGAGTCGTTGCGCGTAACCGACGCGCTGTATCGCGAAAACCCCGCCAGCGCTTGTCTGAATCGCTATACCGCGCAGATTGCCGCCCTTTGCGGCGCAGAACGGATCCTCGAGGTGGGCGCCGGAACCGCAGCCACCGCGGAACCGGTGCTGAAGGCCACGCGAAACACGCGGCTGTCATACCACTTCACGGATGTCTCCGCGCAGTTCCTCAACGACGCCCGAACCCGTTTCCACGATGAATCGCGGGTGTCTTACGCCTTATTCGATATCAACCAGCCGCTGGATTTTACCGCCCACCCCGAGGCGGGTTACGACCTGATTATTGCCGTCAACGTGCTTCACGACGCCAGCCATGTCGTACAGTCGTTGCGCCGATTAAAGCGGTTGCTGAAAGCCGGCGGACGTCTGCTGATCGTTGAAGCGACGGAACGAAACAGCGTATTCCAGCTGGCGAGCGTCGGCTTTATCGAAGGGTTAAGCGGATACCGCGATTTCCGCCGCCGGGATGAAAAACCTATGCTCACCCGTTCGGCATGGCAGGAAGTGCTTGTGCAGGCCGGTTTTGCCAACGAACTGGCCTGGCCGCCGCAGGAATCGTCGCCGCTGCGCCAGCATCTGCTGGTCGCACGTTCGCCTGGGGTGAATCGCCCGGATAAAGCAGCCATGAGCCGCTATCTGCAGCAGCGTTTTGGCGCCACCCTGCCCGCGTTGCAGATCCGGCAGCGAGAAACGTTATTTACTCCGCTATCGGCCCCGCCTGACGCACAGATTGCGCCAGCCGAATCGACACCGAGCTCCGGGGGAGATCCGGCGCTGGAAAAACAGGTCGCTGAACTCTGGCAAACGCTGCTGTCTCGCCCCGTGTCCAGACATCACGACTTTTTCGCGCTGGGCGGCGACAGCCTGATGGCGACAAGGATGGTCGCGCAGCTGAACCGCAGAGGAATTGCCAGCGCCAGCCTTCAGGATCTGTTCACCCATTCAACGCTCAGCGACTTCTGCGCCCATCTGCAGGCCTGTTCGTCGGCAGAGGAGAATCCTGTGCCCATTTGCCAGGGCGGTGGCGGCGAAACGTTGTTTGTTTTCCATGCTTCAGACGGCGATATCAGCGCCTGGCTGCCGCTCGCCAGCGCGCTGAATATGCCCGTTTTCGGCCTGCAGGCAAAATCGCCGCAGCGTTTTGCCACGCTTGATCGGATGATCGATGAGTATGTCGCGAGTATCCGCCGCCAGCAGCCGCACGGCCCTTATGTTCTGGCGGGTTGGTCGTATGGCGCTTTTCTTGCGGCGGGCGCCGCGCAGCGCCTGGATGCCAAAGGCGAGCAGGTACGGCTGGCGTTAATCGATCCCGTGTGTCGACAGGATTTTCGTTGCGCAAACCGGACGGCCCTGCTGCGGCTGTTAGCCGAAGGAGATACGCCGCTGGCGCTGCCGGAACATTTCGATCGGCTGACGCCCGACCGCCAGCTTGCCTATTTTATCGACCTTGCCAGAACGGCGGGAATGATGGCGCAAAACCTGACGCTACAGGCGGCGGAAGCGTGGATCGACAACATCGCGCATCTGCTGCGCTTACTGACCGAGCATACGCCGGACGAAACCGTTCCGCTCCCCTGTCTCATCGTGCATGCCGCGATGAGACCCGCGCGCTGGACGCCAGCGGAAACCGAATGGCAACCCTGGATAGACCGCGCCGACAGCTATGCGATTAAAGCCAGCCATTGGCAAATCATGCTGGAGCCCCCCCACGTTCAGACCTGTGCGCAGCATATAAAGCGCTGGCTCGGCGCAACCTCAACGCAACCGGAGAACACGTTATGATGCCGTCCGCCGCCCCTAAGCTACGCGTACTGATTGTGGGCGCTAAATTTGGCGAAATGTACCTCAACGCCTTTATGCAGCCCCAGGAGGGGCTGGAACTGGTTGGTCTTCTGTCCCAGGGAAGCGCGCGATCGAGAGAGCTGGCCTATGCGTTTGGAATCCCGCTGTATACCTCGCCGGAACAGATCGCCGAGATGCCGGATATCGCCTGTATCGTCGTGCGCTCAACCGTCGCCGGCGGGAGCGGAACCCAGCTTGCCCGGCACTTTTTGACCCGCGGCGTGCACGTGATTCAGGAACATCCCCTCCACCCGGATGACGTCCGTTCTTTACAAGCGCTGGCGCAGGAACGGGGCCGCTGCTATTGGGTCAACACGTTTTATCCGCACGCGCGTGCGGGTCGCGCCTGGCTCGGGGATGCGCAGCGGTTACGTCGCAGCCTGGATCAGGCGCCGTCGGTTGCTCACGCAACCACCAGCCGACAGTTGCTCTACTCCACGCTGGATTTGTTGTTGCTGGCGCTAGAGGTTGATGCCGCCAGCGTGGCGTGCGAAGTGGTCGGTAGCTTTAGCGACTTTCACTGTCTGAGACTTTTCTGGCCGGCGGGAGAAGCCTGTCTGCTACTTCAGCGCTATCTCGATCCTGACGATCCTGATATGCACAGCCTGATTATGCACCGTTTGCTGCTGGGCTGGCCGGAAGGTCATCTTTCGCTGGAGGCAAGCTACGGCCCCGTGGTCTGGTCATCCAGCCTGTTTGTCGCAGAACATCAGGCGAATGTTCGTAGTCTCTACCGCAGGCCGGAGATCCTGCGCGACCCGCCGGGCCAGACGCGCAGCGCGGCTCCCCTGAGCTGGCGTGATTGCTGTGAAACCGCCGGACCGGAGGGGGTCGGTAGGTTGCTACAGCAGCTGCGCTGCCATCTGGCGGGTGGAAATCTGCCGGCGGCCTGCCACTCCGCTCATCAGCTCGCGTTATCACAGTTATGGCAGCAGATTTTACGTAAGACCGGCCATGCGGAGATCCGACATCTGACGCCGCCGCGTCACGACCGGTTACCGGCTTTCTACCGCCACGATGAGGAGTCCCGGTGATGCAATCTGCCATGTGTATACCGTTATGGCCCGCCCGCAACGCCAGTACGGCGCATCTGGTGATGTGCCCCTTCGCGGGCGGCAGCAGTAGCGCGTTTCGCCGCTGGCGAGACCACCCCATGGCGGAGATCGCGCTTTCCCTGGTGACCTGGCCGGGGCGCGATCGCCTGCGCCATCTGGCGCCGCTCAGCAGCATTACGCAACTGGCGTCGCTGCTGGCGGACGAACTGGAAGAGAGCGTATCGCCTGACGCCCCGCTTTTACTTGCCGGGCACAGCATGGGCGCACAGGTGGCGTTTGAAACCTGCCGGCTTCTGGAACAACGGGGGCTTCCCCCACAAGGGCTGATTATTTCCGGCTGCCATGCCCCTCATCTGCATTCCCGGCGCAGGCTCAGCGACCGCGATGATGCCGACTTTATCGCTGAATTGATCGATATCGGCGGATGTTCGCCTGAACTACAGGAAAACAAGGAGCTACTGTCGCTATTTCTTCCTCTTCTGCGCGCTGATTTTTACGCTACTGAGCACTATCACTACGACTCGCTCGACGATTTTCCGCCGCTGCGCACGCCTGCGCTGCTCGTGTGCGGCAGCCGCGATCGTGAAGCCTCCCGGCCGGAGATGGAGGCCTGGCGTCCGTGGCTGAACCATATCGCAGGCGAGGTGGTGATTGACGGCGACCATTTTTATCTGCTGCAACAATCCAGGGCCTTTTTTACGCAGATTATTCACCATTTTCCCCACGTATTTTCTGCGACGACCGCTTTGCAAAATCGGTCCTGCACTTCAGAAAGGTGACGCATGCACTCTTCCTTTGATTCTCTGATAAAACAGTATCCCTTCCCCATTGCTGAACAGCTGCGCCACTGGGCGGCTCGCTATCCCTCGCGAATTGCTGTCGTTGATGCCAAAGGCTCGCTGACCTACAGCGCGCTCGATCTTCGGGTCGATGAGCTTGCTGCAGGGTTATACTCGCTGGGTTTGCGTCCGGGAGAACATGTGCTTATCCAACTCCCCAACGGCAACGCATTTGTGATCCTGCTGTTCGCGCTGTTAAGACTGGGCGTTATCCCTGTTCTGGCGATGCCATCGCAGCGGGCGCTGGATATTGACGCGCTGATGGCGCTGGCGCAACCGGCCGCTTATGTGATTCACGGAGAAAGCCACGCGGACCTGGCCCGCCAGATGGCGCGCAAACACGCCTGCCTGCGGCAAGTTCTGGTCGCAGGTGAGACCGAAGGCGACGATTTTACGCCGCTCTTCTCGCTGCGCGGCGAACGGCAGGCGTGGCCGCAGCCCGATGCTGCCGGCACCGCGCTGCTGCTGCTCTCAGGCGGCACCACCGGGACGCCAAAGCTTATCCCGCGACGGCACGCTGACTATAGCTATAACTTCAGCGCCTCCGCCGAACTGTGCGGCCTTAAGCCACAGAGCGTGTATCTCGCCGTCCTCCCCGTGGCGCATAACTTTCCGCTGGCCTGCCCCGGTATTCTGGGAACCCTTGCCTGCGGCGGAAAAGTGGTATTGACCGACAGCGCCAGCTGCGATGAGGTGATGCCTTTAATCGCTGAACAAGGCGTGACCCACGTCGCCCTGGTACCGGCGCTGGCGCAGCTCTGGGTGCAGGCCAGAGAGTGGGAAGACAGCGATCTCTCTTCGCTACGCGTCATTCAGGTGGGCGGCGCCCGGCTTGACCCAACGCTTGCTGAGCAGGTTATCTCGACGTTTGATTGTCCCCTGCAACAGGTATTCGGTATGGCGGAAGGCTTGCTCTGCTTTACCCGGTTGGACGATCCTATGGCCACCGTTCTCCACAGCCAGGGGCGCCCTATGTCTCCCCTGGATGAAATTCACGTCGTTGACGAAGAGGAGAACGACGTTGCGCCCGGCGAAACGGGACAGTTATTAACGCGCGGTCCTTATACTATTACGGGCTATTATCGCGCTCCCGAGCACAATGCGCGGGCCTTTACCGCGCAAGGATTTTACCGTACGGGCGACAATGTCAGGCTCGATGAGGCGGGAAATCTGTACGTTGAGGGGCGTATAAAAGAGCAGATCAACCGCGCCGGAGAGAAAATAGCCGCTGCGGAAGTGGAATCGGTGCTGATGCGTCTGGAAGACGTAAAGGATTGCGCCGTGGTCGCCGCGCCGGACAAGCTGCTTGGCGAGCGGATATGCGCGTTTATCATCGCGCAACGCACTCCCTCTGACTATCAACAGCTGCGTCAAAAGCTGGTCCGAATGGGGATCAGCGCGTGGAAGATTCCCGATCAAATTGAGTTTCTGACCCACTGGCCGCTCACCGCCGTCGGCAAGGTAGATAAAAAGCGCCTGACGGCGCTCGCCATTGAGTGTTATCGCCATTCAGCCCAATAAGCGCCCCGCTACCCGAAACAGGTGGAAATAAACCCGTTTCGGGTAGCAGTGCAATTAGAAATAGTTATCATTTTCAATTCACCATTATCGGTATTTTGGCGTCTCGCCGTTTTTCAGGGATTCATAACAATGAAAATGACACGGTTTTATCCTCTGGTTCTGGGGGGATTTTTACTCCCGGCCGCTGCTCATAGCCAAACCTCACAGCAAGATGAAAGCACGTTGGTGGTCACCGCCAGCAAACAGTCTTCCCGCTCGGCATCAGCCAATAATGTCTCTTCTACCGTTATCAGCGCGACGGAGTTAAGCGACGCGGGCGTTACCGCCAGTGACAAACTCCCCAGAGTGTTGCCTGGGCTGAATATTGAAAATAGCGGCAACATGCTTTTTTCAACGATCTCCCTACGCGGCATCTCTTCGGCCCAGGACTTTTATAACCCCGCCGTTACCCTGTATGTCGATGGCGTCCCGCAGCTTTCGACCAACACCATTCAGGCGCTGACCGATGTGCAAAGCGTGGAGCTGCTGCGAGGACCGCAGGGCACCTTATATGGCAAAAGCGCCCAGGGCGGGATCATTAACATCGTCACCCAGCAGCCGGACAGCACGCCGCGCGGCTATATTGAAGGCGGCGTCAGCAGTCGTGACAGTTATCGAAGCAAACTCAACCTGAGCGGCCCGATTCAGGATGGCCTGTTATACGGCAGCGTGACCCTTTTACGCCAGGTTGATGACGGCGAGATGATTAACCCCTCGACCGGTAGCGATGATTTAGGCGGTACCCGCGCCAGTATCGGGAATGTGAAACTGCGTCTGGCGCCGGACGACCAGCCCTGGGAAATGGGGGTTTCCGCCTCGCGCGAATGCACTCGCGCTACACAGGATGCCTACGTGGCATGGAATGATCTCAAGAGCCGTACGCTGTCTCTCGGCGAGGGTTCACCGGACCCGTACCTACGGCGCTGTACTGACAGCCAGACGCTAAGCGGTAAATACGCTACCGATGACTGGGTTTTCAATCTGATCGGCGCCTGGCAGCAGCAGAATTATTCCCGGACCTTCCCTTCCGGCTCGTTGATCGTCAATATGCCTCAGCGCTGGAACCAGGATGTGCAGGAGCTACGCGCCGCCACCCTCGGCGATACGCGTACCGTGGATATGGTATTTGGGTTGTACCGGCAGAACACCCGCGAAAAGCTAAATTCCTCCTACGATATGCCGACGATGCCCTATTTAAGCAGCACCGGCTATACCACCGCTGAAACCCTTGCCGCCTACAGCGATCTGACCTGGCATTTAACCGAACGTTTTGACATCGGCGGCGGCGTGCGTTTCTCGCATGATAAAGCCAGCACGCAGTATCACGGCAGCATGCTGGGAAACCCATTTGGCGACCAGGGTAAAAGCAATGACGACCGGGTGCTCGGACAACTCTCCGCAGGCTATCTGCTGACCGACGACTGGCGGGTGTATACCCGCGTAGCCCAGGGATATAAACCTTCCGGATACAATATCGTGCCTACCGCAGGTCTTGATGCCAAACCGTTCAACGCGGAAAAATCCATCAACTATGAAATTGGCACCCGTTACGAAACCGCCGATGTCACGCTGCAAGCCGCCACCTTTTATACCCACACCAAAGATATGCAGCTCTACTCTGGCCCGGTCGGAATGCAGACCTTAAGCAATGCGGGGAGAGCCGACGCCACCGGCGTTGAGCTGGAAGCGAAATGGCGGTTTGCCCCCGGCTGGTCATGGGATATCAATGGCAACATGATCCGTTCCGAATTCACCAACGACAGCGAGCTGTACCACGGCAACCGGGTGCCGTTCGTACCGCGTTACGGCGCGGGAAGCAGCGTGAATGGCGTGATTGATACGCGCTATGGCGCACTGATGCCCCGGCTGGCGGTTAATCTGGTGGGGCCGCACTATTTCGATGGCGACAACCAGCTGCGGCAAGGCGCCTACGCCACCCTGGACAGCAGCATTGGCTGGCAGGCGACGGAACGGATGAATATTTCCGTCTATGTCGATAACCTGTTCGACCGTCGTTACCGTACCTATGGATATATGAACGGCAGCAGCGCCGTCGCGCAGGTTAATATGGGCCGCACCGTCGGTATCAATACGCGAATTGATTTCTTCTGATCCAACGATACAGGGATGCAATAATCGCATCCCTGTCATCACCGAATTTAACTCGTTGACGTCAGAAAAACGCCTGGGACAACCCCAGCCAGCAACAAAACCTATATTGTCACTGGCCGGCCTTGAAGATAATTCCATCGGCCTGCTGCTGCCGAAGGAATTCAGCGCTTACTTCGCCGGAATAATCAGCACCTGGCCCGGATAGATTTTATCGGGATGCGTCAGCATCGGTTTGTTGGCTTCAAAAATACGTTGGTAGTCATTAGCAGAGCCATACATCGCTTTAGAGATGGCGCTCAGGGTGTCGCCGGATTTCACCGTATAATAACGACTTTCCGCCCCGCTTTGCGCCACCTTCACGCTGTCATTAACCTGACCAACGCCGGTGACGTTACCTACCGCCACCAGAATTTTTTCCTTATCTTCTTGCGAACCGACATCGCCGGTAACCGTCGCGGTGCCGTCGTCCGCAACATCAATATTGACCTTTTCGGCACCGGGCAGATTAAGACCATCAATATGTTTTTTCAGCTTGTCGGCCTTATCTTCCTTGCTGCCGCCGGAGACGGCGTCCCATATTTTCTCGCCCGCTTCTTTGACAAAATTTAATAATCCCATCGTTCCATACCTCCATTACTGTTTCACGATCAAATATTCATCAGACCGGTTAAGCCCATTTCCAGGATGTCGGTTCTGTTACCCCAGAGCGGCAACCGCCTGAAGCAGCACAACCTGCCATCAAAGTATAATCAATAAGCGTCAACGTGCAGGATATTTGCCCGGATACGGCAGGAAAATCGGTACTCTGCCCAGTGGGCATGACATAAAATCAGGCGTTAACCCGCAGTGATGGCGAAAACGGCTCAGGTCGGGACAATCAGCTGCAGGCCTGGATAGCGCAGCAGCCAGCGTTTTTCCGCGACGCGCTGGCTGAAAATAGCCAGCTTGTGCTGCGCAAATACCGGCGTGGGCCGCAGACGGAGTGCAAACAGATCGTCCAGCCCGTAGGGCGCAATAACCTCAATAAGCCCTGAACGTCCCATTCTGACCGCGATAGCCGTCGCCGTTTCAGGCCAGTACAGCAACGCATTCTCCGTGGAGTGATAAGGTTTATTACCGTTACGTTGATGCATTCTGGCCTGATTCTTCACCGACCAGTTAAAGGCGGATGATTGCTGGCTCAGCCTCTCTTCCAGTGCCCTATCGTCGGCGGCGCTGCCGCTTTTCGCGTCGAACCATACAACATCCACGTCACCCGAAACTGGCCTTTGCCCGTAGCCGTGCAGATGATCCCAGACCGCATCTCTGACAAAGCCGGCGCCAATCCAGCCATCGCTGAGTTCCAGCGCCTGAACGGCGTACAGCGCGTTCATTCTTATCGGGTCGTTTAACAATAATCTCTGCAATTCATCCTGATAGTTCATGATTTCCCTGAAACGGTGATTAACCTGAGTATGCGTCCAATCATAGTATCAACGTTCAGGGGGCGCCGCTTCGGCGCCCCCTTTGTTTAGCGCACGACTACTCCTCGTACGCAGCGTGATGGAAATCAATTTCCCACTGCAGCACATCACCGTAAAGCGCCGACAGCGCCTGCTTTTCGCTTTCACTTAGCGCCATGGCGCAGCGGTCGAGTTCGTTCTTCAGCCAGAGCGCCTGC
This sequence comes from Klebsiella sp. CN_Kp113, assembly GCF_040064585.1. Taxonomy (NCBI): domain Bacteria; kingdom Pseudomonadati; phylum Pseudomonadota; class Gammaproteobacteria; order Enterobacterales; family Enterobacteriaceae; genus Klebsiella; species Klebsiella sp. CN_Kp113. The sequence continues at coordinate 203,376 of NZ_JBEAID010000023.1, forward strand.
TGATAAAATTCGTCCTCCGCGTGCATCTCCACCCAGCGGCGCACGTCAGCATCGCTCTGGCGATGTTCGCTCGCCCGTCGGCACCAGAAATAATACATCCACTCCGCACCGAACATCAGAGTAACGATCTGCTCATAGCTTCCCTGCCGGGCCGTCCGCAGCATGCCGTCGCGAAAGCGCTGCACACCGGGCAGATCGTCCGGATAATCAGCGGGAGTTATCCGCCGTTCTGATAACACCTGTTCAAACCATGCAATCTGCGTGTCAACCAGGGCATTCAGGACGCCAATAAGCCAGCGCTGCTGATGAATACCCGGCGCCTTGCTAACCCCGAGAGCAAAAATCGCGATTGCCGTCGCGACAAAGTTGCCCTCAAACGCCAGATAGCGGTTAAAGACGGCTGTCGGCAGACGATCCTGTTCGATATCAGTCACAAAACGGTGCTGCTGCATCGCCTGCCACGCCGGTTGATGTTCGCGCAGCAGGCGTTCGCTAAACGCTTCCATTATGCTTCCTCCAGCGCGGCCTGAGCGACCGACATAAAATGCTTCACCCGGGCCAGCTCAACATCGTTCCACCAGACGCCATCGACCTTCATCGTACTGGCCACAATGACCCCCTGGGTCCGACCGAGGATCTGACTCACGTTGGCGGGCGTCACCCCGGAGCCCACCAGCAGCGGTAGCTCCGTCGCCGCGCGGATCTCGTCAATTTCCTCCATCGTTGCGCTATCGCCCGTGCGCTGGCCGGTCGCAATCACCGCGTCGGCCTCGAAGAAATCCACGTCGCGCGTGAGCTCCTGAATCGAACGATCGGCAACGATGGCGTGGCTACCGTGCTTGACGTGGCTATCGGCAAAGACGCGAATATGTTCAGCGCGCAGCATGCTGCGATAGCGCAGCGCCTTAGCGGCCGCCCCTTCAATAAATCCTTCGTTGGCGATATAGGCGTTGGCCCACTGGTTTACGCGGACGAAATCGGCCCCGCCCGCCAGGGCGATGGCCATCGCCGGGATCGCCGCGTTCGCCAGGACATTAATGCCCAGCGGCACACCAAAACGCTCGCGAACTTTCTCGGTAATCACCGCCATCAGCGCAGAGGTTTCATGACCGATATCCTCAGGTTTGGAAAAAGGAATATCACCATGGTTTTCAATAATCAGGCCGTGAACGCCGCCCGAAATATAATTTTCGGCATCGCGAAGCGCACGTTCAACAATACCGGAGACTGATTTCCCTCGATATTTCGGCGTGCCGGGAAAAGGATCGCAATGAATAACACCAATAACAACTTTATTACGTGAAAAAATAGCTTGTATTGCATTCGTTTTTTCTGCTGAGATAGCAACCATCTTATCCATCCTGTTAAGGGAACACTATGCGTGTTTACGTTACTGGTAATATTACCGTAGATGAAACCTGGTCCATTCCGGATATACCGAAAAAAGGCGCGTCCATTCACGGCATTAAAGTTTCGCAGGATATCGGCGGTAAAGGCGCGAATCAGGCGATTATATTATCCCGCTGCGGAATCGACACACGATTAATTGCCGCCACGGGAAATGACAGCAACGGCGAGTGGATCCGTCAGCAGATAAAAAATGAACCACTGACGCTACTACCCGACGGCCATTTCAATCAACATAGCGACACCTCGATTATTTTAAATAGCGCTGATGGCGACAATGCCATCATTACCACGACGGCCGCAGCCGATACGTTCAACCTTGATGATATTATTCCGCATATGGCGGAGGCCGCCGCGGGCGATATTCTGCTACAGCAGGGCAATTTCTCCCTGGATAAAACCCGGGCGCTATTCCAGTACGCCAAAGCCCGCGGTATGACAACGGTATTCAACCCCTCGCCTGTCAATCCTGACTTTTGCCATCTGTGGCCGCTCATCGACATCGCGGTGGTCAATGAATCCGAGGCCGAGCAGCTTAAGCCTTACGGCGTGAAAACCTTAGTGGTAACCCAGGGCGCGGCAGGCGCCTGGCTGGTTCAGGCGGGTCAGCGCCAGTTTTGCCCCGCCGTCCCCGCAGAGGCGCTAGACACCACCGGCGCTGGCGACACGTTCCTCGCGGTGATGCTGGCGTCCGCGATCCTGCGCGGCGTCGAGCCGGATGCGCTGGCGCTGGCGCACGCCAGCCGCGCTGCCGCCATTACCGTTAGCCGTCGGGGGACGCTCAGCGCGTTTCCCGACGGCCACGAACTCACCGCTCTGTTAGCCGTGAACGGCGCGCGCTGACCTACTTGAACAGCGAACGATAGGTATCGACGTTCGCTTTGGTTACCACCGTGGCCGGAACCAGAATGGTTTTCGGCACGGTTTTACCTGAGGTGATAGCGTTCAGCGCATTCAGGGCTTCAGCCCCCATCTTTTCCGGGTCCTGCTGCAGAACGGCGGTGACGTAGCCGCCGTCAATACCGGAAATCGCCTTCGCCGTCAGATCCCAGCCAAAGACTTTAATATCTTTCTGGCGCCCCTGGTTTTCCACGGCGGCGATAGCACCCAGCAGAGCGGGTTCGCCAGTGGCATAGATCGCCGTCAGATCGGGGTTGCCGGTAATCAGGTTCTCCGCTGCGGTCATTGCTTTATCCTGTACGTTCTGGCCGTCGACGACGTTAGCGATGGTAATTTTCGGATTGCTTTTCAGCGTCTCTTCAAACCCTTTCTGCCGCTGGTTCTGAATGGCCGAGTTCAGCGCGCCGACAATACCCAGCCGCGCCTGGCCGCCCATCTCTTTCTGCACGTAGTCCACGAAGTATTGACCAATAATTCTGCCACCTTCGATATTATCAACGCCAACCTGAGCCGCCTGCGGCCCGGCCGGTAATACGGCATCAATCGCAATCACTGGAATGTTAGCGGCGGCCGCTTCTTTTACCGCGGGCATAATTCCGTTAACGTCGATAGCGGCAACCAGAATGCCTTTAACGCCTTGCTGAATATAGTTTTCTATCGCGTCGTTTTGCGCCACGGGATTATCGTTAGAGTTAAAAATAACTAGATCCTTGCCGCTGGCTTTGGCCGCATCCTGCGCGCCTTTATTCATCAGATTAAAGAACAGGGCCTGCTGATTGATTTGTACCAGCGCATAAGTCGGACCGGCGGCGCCGGCGGCAGAAATAAAACTCATTGATGCCAGCATCGTGGTGGCAACAGCAAGTAAACGCAGTTTTCCGGTGTGAAATAACATCATCAGTATCCTCGTCGGGAATAGTTGATAGCCAGCAGAGTTCCGCGCCGCATGCGAACGCAGAAGGATTATTTTTTGGCGGGCAAATATCGTCTATATGGCCAGAACAATCATCGACCGTTCGGCGGATACCTGCTTAATTTCATTCCGGCAACCGGTCCGTGTCGGTGCGCGACTGGAATGAGTTAAACGGGTTTGGGAATGACTTCCCGGATGATGCGGTAAACTGCCTATACAATTCTCCGCAGATTAAATTTTGTCAAGCATTTATTTCCGGTTATTGTTAGCAGAGAAATTGCTGTATCCACCGCGCTTAACTATGTTACAGATAGCCGATTCTGGCAGAAATGGCGCAGGAAATGAGTATAAAACGCGTATTGTTATCCGATGTGGCAAAGCTGGCGGGGCTGTCGAAGGCAACCCTGTCGCGCTATATGAACAACAGTATTGTGCTACCGCAGGACACCATCGATCGCATCGAAACCGCCATTCGCGAACTGGACTATCGCGGCAATAGCCTGGCACGCCGTCTTAGCAAAGGCGGCAGCGAAACGCTCGGCCTGGTGCTCCCCGATATTACCAACCCCTTCTTTGCCGAACTGGCCGATGCCGCCGAAGAGGCCGCTTCTGCCAGCGGTTACAGCCTGGTACTGTGTATCACCCGCAACAACCCGGAAAAAGAGTGCCAGTTTATCCGCTGGCTGGATACCTGCCAGGTCGACGGCCTGCTGTTCACCACCAACCGCCCCGATAACGGCCTGCTGCGCAAAGAAGTCCAGCGTCACGAACGCATTGTCCTGCTGGATGAAGATATTCCCGGCAGTAAGGTGCCGAAAGTGTTTGCCGATAACGTCCAGGGCGGGCGGATCGCCACCGAAAAGCTGATCGCCGCCGGGCATCGCCATATCGCTTTCGTCGGCGGCCCGGACAAGCTGATGAGCGTACGCGAGCGCTATCAGGGCTTCTGCACCGCGATGGAGCAGGCCGGCCTGAGCTGGCCGCCCGAATGGGTCATGTACGGTGACTACCAGCGCGAGTTTGGCCAGCAGGCGCTGCGGACCCTGTTCAGCCAGCCGGTTCGCCCGACCGCCGTCTTCGCCGCCAGCGACTATCTGGTGCTCGGCCTGCTCGACGGTCTGCGCGCCAGCGGGCTCCAGGCGCCGGAGGCGCTATCGTTAGTCGGCTTCGATGACGCCAACTATGCCGATTTTACCCAGCCGCGGATTTCCACTATCCGCCAGCCCGCCCGGGAACTGGGCCGCACCGCGGTGAACATCATGATGCGTCTGCTGAACGACGATCGGGACATCCCGGCGGAAACCCGCCTGCCGGTAGAGTGGATTGGCCGCGACTCGATCAAGATCTGTTAAGCACGTCCCAAAATGGCGCAAAAGCGCCCGCTTTTGGCGCAAAAAACGATCAATTAACATTTTATTCACTATAATCAGTAAACCGGTTTACCGGAGCGTAATGAATAAACTCTATTTATTACATAAGGTTAAATCACAGGGCTGCTGTGTTGTTCCTGCCCTGGCATGGATGCTGCAATGTTCTTACTGGCGAACAAATATCTTACATAGCGTTTGTCCTGACTGTGCTGGCGAGTGCTCTATTCCGCAGGTAAACCGGTTTACTAGCATGTAAACCGTGTCGGATAGCATCTCTCCCGCAGGATGGCGAACATTTTCCCGGCAACAGCGATGGGAGTTATCAGATGCAGCAGCCACAAACTACCCCGCCAAGGGTGGAGATGATCAATATCACCAAGACCTACGGGTCGATACGTTCATTGCGAGGAGTCAACCTTGAGCTGGCTCCGGGCGAGGTGCTGGGCTTAGTGGGCGATAACGGCGCGGGGAAATCGACCCTGACCAAAGTGCTCTCTGGCGCGGTGATCCCCTCCAGCGGCACGATTCGTATCGACGGTGAACAGCAGCATTTTACGAATCCGGCCGATTCGCGCCGCTGCCATATCGAGATGGTGTATCAGGATCTGTCGCTCTGCGACACGGTCGACGTCGCGGGCAATCTGTTTATGGGCCGCGAGCCGATGAAATCACGCCTCGGTATCCCCTTCCTCGATGAGGCGAGAATGCACGCCGATGCCAGGGAGATGCTAAAAGGGCTCGGGATCTCCATTCCCGATACCCGGCTGCTGGTGCGAAATCTCTCCGGCGGCCAGCGCCAGGCCATTGCCATCGCCCGCGCGGCGGCCTTTGACCCGAAGGTGCTGATTATGGATGAACCCACCGCCGCGCTGGCCGTCGCGGAAGTCGAAGCGGTGCTGGAGCTTATTCGCCGCGTTTCCGCTCGCGGGGTGAGCGTGATTCTGATTACCCACCGCCTGCAGGACCTGTTCCTGGTCTGTGACCGAATCATGGTGATGTATGAAGGTACCAACGTCGCCGACAGACGGGTGGCCGACACCAGCCTGAGCGATATCGTTAACCTGATTGTGGGCGAAAAATTCACCGCCCGCTCTGCGGCTGCACATTGAGGTAACAGGATGAGTATCATGAACTTAAGCAGCTCCCGCATGATCCAGCATTCGCTGCCGCGCCGCCTGCTGCATAACCACTCCGGCGTGGTCAGCATCGCGCTCTTTTTCGTCTTCTGCTGCGTGGTGTTTTCGCTGATCACCAGCAACTTTCTCACCGGCACCAACTGGCTCAACATCATCCGTCAGAGCGCCCCGCTGCTGATTGTCGCGACGGCGATGACCCTGGTCATTACCACCGGCGGTATCGATCTGTCGGTGGGCTCCACCCTCGCGCTGGTCGGCGCGCTTTCCGCTATCGCCCTGAATAACTGGGGGCTGCCGTGGCCGGTGGTTCTGCTCGGCGGCCTGCTGCTCGGCGGATTGGTGGGCGCCATCAACGGCTTCTTTATCGCCTATGAAGGCATTCCGGCGTTTATCGTCACGCTCGCCACCCTGGCCGTGGTTCGCGGCATCGCGCTGCTGGTCACCCAGGGCTACTCGATTCCGGTTCCGGCTGACAGCCTGTTTACCTTTATAGGACGCGCGTGGGTAGTCGGTATCCCCATGCCCGCGCTGATCGGCATTATGATTCTGGTTATCGGGCATATTGTTCTCAATCATATGCGCTTTGGCCGCTACGTGACCGCTATCGGCGCTAACGCCGAAGGCGCGCGACGCAGCGGCATTAATACCAAAGCGGTCACCATGAAGGTCTATATCATCAGCGGGATGGCCGCCGCGCTGGCGGGGATGATCATTACCGCGCGCCTCGGCAGCGGCTCCTCCAACCAGGGCGAAGGCTTTGAACTGCAGGTTATTGCTGCCGTTGTGCTTGGCAGTACCAGCCTGTTTGGCGGCTTCGGTACCATTATCGGTACGCTGCTGGGCGCGCTGTCGATTGCGGTCATTCAGAACGGGCTGATCCTGTCGCATATTTCTCCGTTTTACACCCAGATAGCCACCGGCACCATTATCCTGCTGGCGATCTGGCTGAACACCCGCATTCTCAACCCCACGCGCTCCGCGGCAAAAGGATAGCTGATGAAAGGATCAATTTTTCGCCACCCCACTCCGCTGCCGCTTGGCGTCAGCAGCGGTTACGTGATGACGGTGCTTGGCCCGCTGCCGATTAGCGAAATGGGGGTTACCCTGATGCATGAGCATATTCTGCTGGATGCCTCCGGCAAATGGGTACCGCCCTGCTGCTGTAGCGATCGCCATCTTGCCGAAATGCCGGTGAAAATGGAAAACCTCGGCGAACTGTCGCTGAACCCGCTAATGAGTCGCGATAACTGCCAGCTGTTTGACGTCGACGTCGCGATTGAAGAGCTGACGAAATATCGCGCCCTTGGCGGAGAAACGGTAGTCGACCCGACCAATATCGGTATCGGCCGCGATCCCAAAGCGCTGGCGCGCATCGCCCGTCTGACCGGTCTGAACATTATTATGGGCACCGGCCTCTATCTGGAACCTTCGCACCCCGAGTGGGTAAGAACCAGCAGCGTCGAACAGCTGACCGAACGGCTGATTTACGATCTGGGCGGCGCGGAGGAGAAACCGGAGGTGCTCGCCGGGCTCATCGGCGAAATCGGGATCTCGAGCCGCTTTACGCCGGATGAGGAGAAATCGCTGCGCGCTGCGGGCCGGGCCAGCGCCGCGACCGGCGTGCCGATCGAGGTCCATCTGCCCGGCTGGGAGCGGCTGGGCCATCGGGTGCTGGATATTCTCGAACAGGAAGGCGCCGATTTACGCCATACCGTTCTGTGCCATATGAATCCCAGCTTTGCCGATAAGCGCTACCAGCGGGAGCTGGCGCAGCGCGGGGCGTTTCTCGAATACGACATGATCGGCATGAGCTATTACTACGCCGACGAGTCGGCGCAGTCGCCCTCCGACGAGGAGAACGCCCGCGCGATTCGCGAACTGATTGACGACGGCTATATCCAGCAAATACTGCTGTCGCAGGACGTCTTCCTGAAAACCATGCTCACCCGCTACGGCGGCCACGGTTACGGCTACATACTCAAGCATTTTGTTCCCCGCCTGCGGCGCCACGGCGTCAGCGGCGAACAGCTTGAAACCTTGATGATTGGAAATCCCCAACGGGTCTTTGGCGGATAAAAGGAAAGTCATAATGCAGAAAAAAATCTTACTGGTCGGTGAATCCTGGACCAGCACCTCAACGCACGTTAAAGGCTTCGACCAGTTTGCCACCGCCACCTGGCACACCGGCGCAACGGATTTTCTGGCCGCGCTCGCGGACAGTGCCTACGCCATTACCTATATGCCCGCCCACGCGGCGGCGACAGACTTTCCGCTGACGCTGGAAGCGCTGCAGCAGTGGGATGCGATTATTCTTTCGGATATTGGCGCCAATACGCTGCTGCTGCATCCGGACACCTGGCTGAAAAGCCGCCGAACCGCCAACCGTCTGACGCTGCTGCATGACTACGTGGCCGGCGGCGGCTCGCTGATGATGATTGGCGGCTATTACAGCTTCCAGGGGATTAACGGCGGCGCGCGCTATCGCCATACCGCGGTGGAGAAAGTTCTGCCGGTCCGCTGTCTGGCGTGGGACGATCGCATTGAAACCCCGGAGGGTTGCTATGCCGAAGTGACGGAATCCCACGCCCTGTTCAATGATATTCCGGGCGAATGGCCGTGGCTGCTGGGCTATAACGAAGTAGAAATGCATCCGGAAGGCAAACTGCTGGCGACGGTCGCCGGTACCGGTCATCCGCTGCTGGCCATTCGCGAGTATCAACAGGGTCGCTCGCTGGTGTGGACCAGCGATATGTCGGCACACTGGCTGCCGGAAGAATTTGCTCAATGGCCCGGCTATCGCCAGCTGTGGATTAACTGCCTTGACTGGCTGACGGAACGTCGCTGATGGCCGCCACCCTTGAGCTCGCCCGGCAGCTGCTGGGCTTTAACACCATCAACCCGCCGGGCAGCGAAGCAGACTGCATGCGGTTCTTCGCCGACTGGCTTAACGATCGCGGTTTTGCGGTTTCGCTGTCGTCGTTCGGCGAGGGACGCTGCAATCTTATCGCCAGGCTGCACGGGGCGAAGACCGGTAAACCGCTGGCCTTTACCGGTCATCTGGATACCGTGCCGCTGGGAAATGCCCGGTGGCAGTACGATCCTTTCGGCTCGCAGATAGAAGACGGGCGTCTTTATGGCCGCGGGTCCAGCGATATGAAAGCGGCGATAGCGGCGTTTGCCGTCGCCTGCGTTCATCAGCGGGAAACGATCCTCGCCGGACGCGGCGCGGTATTGCTGATTACCGGCGGAGAAGAGACCGGCTGCGACGGCGCACGGGCGCTGATCGCCTCCGCGACGTTGCCGGACGTGGGCGCGCTGATCGTCGGTGAGCCCACCGCCAACTATCCGGCGATCGGCCATAAAGGCGCGCTCTGGCTACGCTGCGAAACGCGGGGAAAAACCGCCCACGGTGCGATGCCGGAGCTGGGGATAAATGCTATCTATCTTGCGGCGGATGCGCTGGGTAAGATTCAGCATTTTTCCCCTGGCGCGGCGCACCCGCTGATGAAGCAGCCTACCCTCAACGTCGGACGTATCGAAGGCGGACTCAATATTAATTCCGTGCCGGACCGCACGCGTTTTGATGTCGATATCCGCAGCGCGCCCAATTTACAGCACGCCACTATCCGGCAGCGCTTGACCACGCTGCTTGGCGAAAGCGTCACGGTATCCACGCTGGTCGACCTGCCCGCCGTACTGAGCCGGGAGGATCATGCGTGGATTAAACAGGTTTATCAGCGCTGCCAGCCGCTGCACGCTAAGCCGATTGAACCGCGCGTGGTGCCCTATTTTACCGACGCCTCGCTGCTGCTGCCTGCGTTGGGCGATCCACCCTGTATTATTCTCGGTCCCGGCGAGCCGTCTATGGCCCATCAAACCGACGAGTACTGCCTGCTCAGCCGGCTGGAGGAGGCTGAGCAGCTATACGGAGACATTATCCGCGGCTGGATGGCGTAGCCGCCCGCGGCGAAGGCAAAGAATGGGTGACACTGTCACTTTAAAGCGCATACCAGGCGATCGGCGTTTGAATAATATCGCGGAATAACAGAGGATAACCGTCTCGCGTCAGAAACGCATCATCACCAGCAAGGAGGCATTACCATGTCCGTGAAAATCCGCCCGGTGCTCATTTGCACTCTCTCTTTACTTCTTTCCGCCTGCTCGGGTAGTGCTTCTGCGCCGGATAGCGCCGAAGACGCGAAGGTATCGGCAGAAGTGGATAAGATGTTTCGCGATTATCAAACGGGTTCAGATCAATCACCGCAGGCCAACGTCTCACGCTATCTGACGCAGGTCCAGAGGGCTATCTTCGCGAAAATAGACCAGCCGGCGTCCTGGCAGGGGCAAAAATGCTCGGTGCGCTTAACGCTACAGCGTGACGGGACGGTGCATAATCCAGCGGTCGAGAGCGGCGATCCGGCGTTATGCGCGGCGGTAATGTCCGCGCTGAAAGAAGCCAAAATTCCGCCCGCGCCAGATGAAAAAACCTATCAGACATTCAGTCATGTGGTTCTGGACTTCAGGCCCTGAGAGCTTTTTTTGCATTTTATCGCAGGGGCTATTCGGCCCCTGCACGATTTTCAGAACTCCACGCGGCCGCCGAAATTATAGCGTCGCCCTTCCAGCATAGCCTTCTGCCGGTAAGCGGTAGTGTAAACCGGGTTCACATCAAACAGATTGTAGATACCGCTCATCAGCGTGACGTGCTTACTCAGGCGATAACGCACGCCTAGATCTACCAGCGCATAGGCATCCGTTGAGCTGGACTTGCCGATATCCGGCGATCTGCTGCGCCAGCTCGCCTTGGTCCACAGTTCAAGATCGGAAGCGGTGTTCCACGTCAGCGAAACGTTGGCCATACTGCTGGGGAAATCGCTTAGCGCATAACCCTTATACTCACCGCTTTTTTGTTCACTGTGGGTATAGGTATAGTTGGCGTTCGCTTTCAGCGCTGCGGTCACCTGCCAGTCGCCGTTCAGCTCCAGTCCGTAGATCTCCGCATCCCCGACGTTAATGTATTGCGACACGCTATCCGCGGTATAGCCGTTGTATTGGCATTGCCGGGTAGCCGAGGCGGTACAGATGGTATGGTCGCTGATTTTGTCTTTAAATTTGGTATGAAAAAGCGTGGCGTCGAGCGCCAGCGCATCCTGCTGCCAGTACACGCCCAGCTCGGTGTTGATGCTCTGCTCCGGTTTGAGATCGTCGTTGCCGATACCAATCTCAGAATAGGGATAAGCGCCGTAGACGCTGGTAAAGCCGGCGTTGTTCTGGCGCAGGTCCGGTTTTTTATAGCCGGCGGATACGCCACCTTTCAGCGCCCAGCTTTCGTCAATGGTCCAGTTGCCGTAGAGCTTAGGCGTAACGTGATAGCCAAAATAGCTGTCATGATCCAGGCGCGCAGAGGTGGTCAACGTGAAGTCCGGTACAATCATCCACGCGTCTTCAGCAAAAACCGCCCAGCCGTGACGGGTGATTTTACTCACCGGGGTGACGCCGGGCGCCTGCTTGTCCGCAATACCAAAGGTGTCATTCAGTTCATTGCGCGTGAAGTTTACGCCTAGCGTCAGCTTGTGATCGGCCAGCGTAAAGGTGTTCGCGCTATTGGCCTCAAAATTATTCTGCTTGATAAACTGCGAGTCCATGCCGGGCACGCGGTACTCCGTACGGGCCTTTTCGTAGCTGATAAAGTTCTTCACCTCCACCAGGTCATCACCGTACCAGGCATGCTGTGACAGCGAGACCGCATCGCGGTCAAAGCCCCAGTACCACGCTTTATCGTTATGGGTTTTCTCCTGATTGCCTTTGGAGGCGTTCAGATCCCAGAGCTGGGTATCGGTTGGCGAAAGAGAAATTGTGGCGTCCAGATTCCCCGCCTGATGCTTAACAAAACGTTCTTGGGTCGGGCTGTCATCATCGCGACGGTCAAGATAGTCAGCCCCCACGCTGACGCCGAGTTTGCCCGGTACGACGGGCCCCATAAAGAAGGCGTTTGTCTGGTTAGTATTGCCGTATTCGCTTTTCTCCTGCAGGAAGTAATTATCCTCCAGCACCCCCGTCCATTTTTCGAGGTTATACGCCTTTTTGGTGATGACGTTGACCACACCGCCGATAGCGTCAGAGCCGTACAGCGATGACATAGGCCCGCGAATCACCTCCACCCGCTCAATGGCGGCCAGCGGCGGCATAAAAGCGGCTTCAGACCCAATGTGATGCCCATAAGGTCGCGATTCGCGGGTAGACTGCTTGACACCGTTCACCATAAACGAGGTATAGGTCGAATCCATACCGCGCATCTGTACATCGCCGGTCGCCAGGCTACCGTGGCCGTTGCCCACCAGCACGCCCGGCATCTCGCGCAACGCTTCCGTGACGTTCTGATTGGAACGGGTATTCAGCGCCTTCTCATCGAGCACCGAGATCGTCGCCGGCGCCTCGCGCCTCTCCTGGCTGAATCCCGTGGCGGTCACTACCATCTGTTCTTCATTTATCCCTGCGCCATCAGCGGCGTAGGCTGCCGCGGGCAGATTGACGAAGGCGAGCGCCATCGCCACGTCTATGCGTGTCTTCATCGCCACAAAAAGTCCTTAGAATTGAGTGAGATCGATCTTGAGAACGTAGTCAGGCCGATCGCTTTTTTCGTCCTGTTTGACGCTGGCGTAAAGCGTTCCGCCATCCGCAGAAAGGACCAGGCTGTTGGGCATAGCCGCCGTTTTGAGGGTGTGCTTGAGACGATGGGTTCGCGCATCGATGACGCTAATCGAGCGATCGTTGCGATGGGTCACGTAGATTTCATCGCGCATGGCGTTATAAAGCACAGCGACCGAGTTTGGCGAAGCGATACGATCGACCAGCTTGCCGGAGTCCAGCCGCACCACCAGCACATCGCGGGTGTTGGTATCGGCGATATATCCGACTCCGGCGGCGCTGTTCAGGGCGATATTGAGGAAATAGTGCTCAGCGTCAGCCGGATCGACCTTCACGCGGGAAATTAACGTCGACGTTTTGCCGTCAAGGGTAGCCAACTCCCCGTTACCGGTGACCGCATAGACTTTTTCGCCCGATGCATCAACGGCAAACCCTACGGGGTCGATGTTGTTCAGCGTGTCAATCAGCTGCTGCTTGCGGGTATCGACCACCCAGAGCAGGCCCTGGCCTTTGCGCCCGATCCCTGACACATACAAACGCTGGTTTAGCTTATCCAGCACCACTTCGCGGACGTGGGCCTGTTTCGCAGGATCTGAATCATCGCTGAGCTGAATAGTGTTAATCACCTTATTGGTCAGCGTATCCAGAAGCGTTAGCGAGCCATCCAGCGCGTTACCCAAATACAGGATGTGATTTTCTTCATCCAGGGAGAGCGCGAAGGCGCGGCGTTCGGTAACGATTTTCTCATCAATCCGCAGAGAATCCGCCGCCAGTCGAAAGACCAGTCCCGCGGTTTTATCTTTATCAAACGAGGGCGCGGAGGCAGCGTAGAGCGTCTTCTGGCCGTTATCATAGGCCAGCTCGTAAACGCCGTGGCCGAGAGCCTGAGCGCGGAAGTCCCGCTCGGTGAAATCCTTAGCCGAGGCGGAGAGAGCATGCAGGGAAAACGAAATGACCAGCGCGAGGCGCGCGGCCTGCTTCAGGGATGCGGTAGACATGTAATTTTTCTTTACAGTAGCTTACGGAATGCAAACACTAATGAAAATAAATATCATTTGCAATTGCATTCATCTCCATCTTCCCTACCAATTTTTGTGTTCTGATATTAACCGCCGTTTTTTGTTCCCGCCGGGAGCTCGCCACGCTTCATTCATCGGAATCATTAAAATCACGCGATAACCGGCTGTAAGATGCTGACTAACTCCGCCAGACTCCCCGCCTGCATCTTTTCCATCACCCTCGCCCGATGGACCTCCACCGTGCGTACGGCAATGTTCATTATCTCCGCAATCTCCCGATTCATCAGCCCTTTCACCACCAGCAGCGCAAGCTCCCGCTCTTTGGGCGTTAGCTGCTGATAGCAGTCCACGTTCTTTTGCCGCGCAAACCGCTCGCCTGAGGCCGCCAGGCCGTGTTCCAGCGCCGTTTGTAGCGGCTTCACCGACACCGGCTTTTGCAGAAAATCCACCGCGCCGCGTTTCATCTGTTCTACCGCCATAGGTACGTCGCCATGTCCGGTCAGAAAAACCACCGCCAGGGTGCTGCCGCGCTGACGCAGCGCCTCATGTACTGCCTGACCGTCCAGCGCCGGCATCCGCATATCCAGCAGGACAACGCCGGTCCGGAAGAGATCGGCCTGCGCGAGGAAGACGTCCCCCTCTGCCCAGCACATTACCTCGTAACCCAGGCTTTCCAGTAAAAAAGCACATGCCTGGGTCACCGCCAGGTCGTCATCCAGTAGATGAATTATCGCCATTGCCGCTCCGCGCTCCTTGTTGCATGAATGTCAGTTCCACGGTGACACCGGGCCGTCCATCGGGCGCCGTTTGATTTGCCTGGCTTATTTCCCCCCGGACATAGCGGACCAGCCGCTGACAGATAACCAGCCCAAGCCCCATCCCCTCTTGTCGACTGGTCATAAACGGCTGGAATGCCTGAGCAAGCTGCGCCCCGGCGATACCACCGCCGTTATCCTGCAGGACGATCTTCACGCCTCCGGCATCGCGAACGGCATCAATCCACAGCATCTTCGCCCCGGCCTGCGCCGCATTGAGGATCAGATTCGCCAGCACCTGTTCAAGCAGAACCGGCGGTAAGACGAGCGTTAACGGGCGATCGACATCGCTGTTGAGCAACAGCCCGGGAAACTGCTGCGGCATTCGCAGCCACTGCCAGACATGGTCAATAGCCTGACGAACGCTGATATGTTCCCAGGTCTCCGCTCGTCCTGGCTCCCCGTGCGCCTGGCTGACCCAATGGCGCAGATTGCGCAGCGTTTCCGCCCCGCGCTGAGCCTGTTGATCGATGTGGCCCAGCGCGGGCAGTAAGGGATGCTGCGGATCCTGTTTCTGCAAACGGATCGTACAACCCTGCGCATAGTGGCGGATGGCCGACAGCGGCTGATTTAACTCGTGGGCAAAGCCTGAGGTCATCTCACCCAATACGCTCATCTGTCTTGCCGTTTGCAGCGCCAGCTCCTGCTCGCGCAGCCGGATAGCGTTGCGTTCAAGCTGCCTGCCGCGCCGCCGCACCAGCAGCATCACCCAGATATAATTCAGCGTCAGCAACAGCAGCGCCAGCCCGATGCAGCCCATGATTAACCGGTGCTGGATAAGCCAGCTTTTCATCTCCAGCCACAGCCGTCGCTGCTGAGGGTGCTGTTGAACTTCGCTCAGCAACGCTTCCACCTGACGGGTCGAAGCGGGCGCTCCCCAGTGAAAGACGGCGTTATCCGGGGCATTGAGCAAGGCGCGGGTCACGCGATCCGCCAGCGCGTCGCTCACCGCCGGCAGCGCGGCAAACGACCAGTCGGGATACAGCGGGGTACTGGTTAGACAAGGTATCGCCGCCGGCCGCTCGATGACCGCGGTAAAATCGGCTTTATTTACCAGTCCCTCATCAGCCATTTTTTCCAGCAGGCACACCGGAACAATCGCCGCCTGCACTGCCCGTTCACGCAGCAGATAGATCAGCGCATCCGCGGGGAATCCGCTAAAACGCAGATGCAGATCGCGTTCCGGCCGCAGCCCGGCATCGCTCAGCGCCTTGTATCCCAATAAATAGCCGCCGAAGGCCTGAGGATCGATGGCCCCTACCGTTTTGCCGATCAGGTCGGCCGGCGACGCAATACCGCTGTCGCGACGAGTCAAAATGACGCTGCCGATAACGTTGCTTGTCCCGAGCGAAGAGCGCAAAGAGGCCAGCCAGCGCAGCGAAGAATGACTATTCAGCTGGACAAACTGCGCCGGATTGGTCACCACAAACTGCACCGAGCCGTTATTGACCGCCTCCTGCATCTGCTGCAGATCGAGGGGCTGAATGTGAAACTGCTGATCCGTTAGCTGCTGATTGAGCATCACCTCCAGCGGCTGCCAGTGGCTGCGGGTTAAGACCTCGCCGCGCATGGCCAGAACGCCGATATTCCACGACGCCGCCCACCCGCTGCTGTTCAGCAGGAACGCCGTCACCAGCAGCGCCAGACGCTGCACATTTTTCGCTCTCACCCGATTATCCCTGTTCATTATGTTGTTTTAGATCAACAACCCGCCGGGTATGTGGTTAACCACAATAGAGCTGACCCCGCCGCGATTTTTACACTGTAAATCATCAACATTGTTTATTCATCACATGCAAAACAATGACGTGACAAATGTTTCGTTATTGCTGCGCGAGGGAAAAATATGGACAGCAGTAAACGACAGTTTCTGGCGCAGCTGGGCGTTCTCACCGCCGGCGCGTCTCTGGTGCCGCTGGCGGAGGCGAAATTTCCCTTTTCGCCGGCCCGCCGCGAAGGCGCCTCCGGTCATCGCTATGCCATGCTGGTTGACCTGCGACGCTGCATCGGCTGCCAGGCCTGCACCGTCAGTTGCGCAATCGAAAATCAGACGCCGCAGGGGGCGTTTCGTACTCACGTCAATCAGTATCAGGTGCAGTTGGGCGATCGGGTCACCAACGTCCTGCTACCGCGGCTGTGCAACCATTGTGATAACCCGCCCTGCGTGCCGGTCTGCCCGGTGCAGGCCACCTTTCAGCGCCAGGATGGCATTGTGGTGGTGGATAACACCCGCTGCGTCGGCTGCGCCTACTGCGTCCAGGCCTGCCCCTATGACGCGCGTTTTATCAACCATGAGACACAAACCGCCGATAAGTGCACCTTCTGCGTTCATCGCCTGGAAGCCGGGCTGCTCCCCGCCTGCGTCGAGTCCTGCGTCGGCGGCGCGCGGATCGTCGGCGATATCCAGGACCGTCAAAGCCGTATCTCGCAGACGCTCGCCCTGCACCATGACGCCATCAAGGTGCTGAAGCCGGAAAACGGTACCGTCCCCCACGTTTTCTATCTCGGACTGGACGAGGCGTTTGTTACCCCGCTGATGGGACATGCCCAACCCGTGCTCTGGCAGGAGGTATGAATGAGCCAAACCATGATCATTGAGGAAGTGCTGGCCCGTCCGCAGGAGGTGAGCTGGCTGCCGTGGGCGGTGCAGTATTTCTTTTTCATCGGCATTGCCGCCTGCGCGGCGCTGTTTGGCTGCCTGCTTCACTGGCGCAAAAGACACGATGCGAAACTGGAACGGCTGACGCTGCTGATTGCTCTGACCTGCGCGATTACCGCGCCGCTGGCGCTGACGGCGGACCTGCATCAAACCGCCCGCTTCTGGCACTTTTACGCCTATCCCACGCCCTGGTCGTGGATGCCCTGGGGGGCGCTGTTTCTGCCGCTATTCACCCTCTTTCTGGGCCTGTGGTTTGCGGTACGGCAGTTAGGTCTGCTGCGCAATAGAAGTGACAGCGTCACAAAATGGCTGGCGCTGGCCAGCGCGCTTACCGCGACGGGGCTGCTGCTTTACACCGGACGCGAAGTCTCCGTGGTTCAGGCCCGCCCGGTCTGGTTCAGCTACGCCTTTGTGCTGGCGATGTTCTTTAGCGCGCTGCAAACCTTTTTCGCCCTGCTGATTGTCGCGGTACGCAATGATTTTCAATGCCAAAGGCAGTTGGCGATATGGCAGCTCTCAGCGCTTATGCTGCTGGCCGTCATCGTGGCGATCTGGGTCAGCGGTGATACCCTTTCCGGCTCGGCTATTCGTCAGTGGCTGGTCATTTCGCCTTCAGCTCGTCATTACGCGATCGGCTGGCTGGCATGCTGGCTTATTTCATTGATCTTTTGCGCGCTTGCCCTGCGTTATCCACTGACGCTGCCCGTTCGCGCCCTGCTGACCGTCAGCGCCATGGCGCTGAGCTGGCTGATGCGCTGGACGCTGCTGATTCAGGGGCAAACCATCCCCAAATTTAATGCCCAGTTTAATCCCTATACCCTGCCGGTCGGTACCGACGGCTGGCTCGCTATCCTTGGCACATTCGGCCTGTGGATTGCGCTGCTCATTATTGTCCGTGAAACCGTAAACGGACTCGCAAGGAGAAGGCAACATGGCTAATTTAACCCGTCGTCAGTGGCTCAAAGTCGGCCTCGCCGCAGGCGGTCTGGCGTCTTTCGCCCTGAGCTATCGCGAGGTGGCAAAGCGCGCCCTTGACGGCCTGCTCAGCGGTACATCCGGTAAAGTGACCCGCGATCGTATTTTCGCTAATGCGCTGATCCCGGAAGCCAATGCAAATACCGGCTGGCAACAAAATTCTCGGCAGGTTATCTCGATGACCCAATGTTTTGGCTGCTGGACGCAGTGCGGCGTTCGGGTGCGGGTGGATAGCGAGAAAGGCGAGGTACTGCGCATTGCCGGCAACCCTTATCACCCGCTTTCTCATGAGCACCACCTCGACTCTTCCATTCCTTTTTCAACCGCCATGGCGCAGCTGGCGGGTGAAAGCGGACTTGATGCCCGCTCTACCGCCTGCGCGCGCGGCGCCACGCAGCTCGAGGGACTCTATAGCCCGCTGCGGCTCCTTGAGCCGATGAAGCGCGCGGGTAAACGCGGCGAAGGGAAATGGCAGCGCATCAGCTTTGAACAACTGGTGAAAGAGGTGGTTGAAGGCGGCGATCTGTTTGGCGAGGGGCACGTTGATGGTCTGCGCGCGATTCACGATCCGATCGCCCCCGTTGACCCGCGGCATCCGGGATTCGGCCCAAAAACCAACCAGCTACTGGTCACCAACACCAGCGACGATGGGCGCGATACCTTTTTACGCCGTTTTGCGCTGAACAGCTTCGGCAGTAAAAACTTCGGCGCACATGGTTCCTACTGCGGGCTGGCCTATCGCGCGGGCTCCGGCGCCTTAATGGGCGATCTGGATAAAAACCCGCATGTGAAGCCCGACTGGGATAACGTTGAGTTCGCCATGTTTATGGGAACGTCGCCCGCCCAGTCAGGCAACCCCTTTAAACGCCAGGCCAGGCAGCTCGCCAGCGCCCGCCTGCGCAATGGCTTTCAGTATGTGGTGGTCGCGCCGGCGCTGCCGCTCACCACGGTGATGGCAGACGATCGCGGGCACTGGCTGCCGGTGATCCCCGGGAGCGATTCGGCGCTGGCAATGGCGATGATTCGCTGGATTATCGAAAACCGGCGCTACAACGCCGATTACCTGGCGCTACCGGGCGCGCAGGCGATGCGGCAGGCCGCTGAAAAGAGCTGGACCAATGCGACACACCTGGTCATCACCGATGACCAGCCGGAGCTGGCCGGACAGCATTTAACCCTTGCTCACCTGAATGCGGAGGGCGCCAGCGAACCGGTGGTGGTTAACGAAAGCGGTGACGTTGTCGCCGCCAGCGGCTGCCCGCGCGGCGCGCTCTTTGTAACGCGCCAGCTAACCCTGCCGGACGGGCGCAGCGTGACGGTCAAAAGCGGCTTCCAGCTGCTGAAAGAGTCCGCTGAAAAGCTCACCCTGACACAGTACAGCCAGCAGTGCGGCGTCGCGGAAGATAAGATCGCGGCGCTGGCGGATGCCTTTACCCGTCATGGTCGTAAAGCCGCGGTCATTACCCACGGCGGCATGATGGCCGGCAACGGATTTTACAGCGCCTGGGCGGTCATGATGCTTAATGCGCTAATCGGTAATCTCAGCCTGGAAGGCGGCGTGTTTGTCGGCGGCGGCAAATTCAACGGCGCGACAGACGGCCCGCGTTACAACCTGGAGAGCTTTGCCGGTAAAGTGAAGCCGAAAGGGCTCAGCATCGCGCGCAGCAAAACCGCGTATGAATCCTCCGAAGAGTATCGCAGCAAGGCGGCGGCGGGCGTCTCCCCCTACCCGGCCAGAGCCCCGTGGTATCCGTTCGTCGCAGGACAGCTGACCGAGCTGCTGACCTCGGCGCTCGAAGGCTATCCCTATCCGCTGAAAGCGTGGATTTCCAATATGACCAACCCGCTGTACGGCGTGCCCGGGCTACGCGCGGTTGCGGAAGAAAAGCTAAAGGATCCGCAGCGGCTGCCGCTGTTTATCGCCATTGACGCATTTATGAATGAAACCACCGCCCTGGCCGACTATATCGTTCCGGATACGCATAATTTCGAAAGCTGGGGATTCAGCGCGCCGTGGGCCGGCGTCGCCAGTAAGGCCACCACCGCCCGCTGGCCGGTCGTCCCTGCCGCCACCGCAAAAACCGCTGACGGTGAGCCTGCGTCAATGGAAGCATTTTGCATTGCGGTGGCGAAGCGTCTTAATCTGCCAGGATTTGGCGAAAACGCCATTACCGATGCTCAGGGTAACCGCTATCCACTCCACCGGGCTGAGGACTATTACCTGCGCATGGCCGCGAACATTGCATTTATGGGTAACGCGCCGGTTGCCGAAGCCATTAGCGAGGATCTGACGCTGACCGGGGTGCAGCGTATTCTGCCGGTTATCAACCAGACCCTGAAAGCGGACGAAGTGAGCCGGGTAGCCTTTGTCTACTCCCGCGGCGGGCGCTTCGCGCCGGACACAAGCGGTCGCGCGGAGAATCGCGTCGGTCAATTGTGGGAAAAACCGCTGCAGATCTGGAACGCGGAGGTTGCCGCCCACCGCCACGCCATCACCGGCGAGCGCTACAGCGGCTGCCCGGCATGGTATCCGGCCAGATTGTCCGACGGACGCGCTATCGAAGCGCTTTTCCCGCGACAGCAGTGGCCGCTGAAGCTGATCTCGTTTAAATCCAATACCATGGCCAGCGCCTCGACGGTGATCCCGCGCCTGCATCATCTTAAGCCGACCAATCTGGTGGCGCTGAATCCGCTGGACGGCCAGCGCTACGGCCTGGCGCACGGCGACCGCGTACGAATTTCCACGCCCGGCGGCGAGGTTGAAGCCGTCATTAGCCTGTTAAGTGGCGTAATGCCCGGCGTCATCGCGATTGAACACGGCTACGGGCATCGCGAAATGGGCGCGGCGCGGCACACCCTCGACGGTGAGCCCATGCCGTTCGCTGCGCAGATTAAAGCCGGCATTAACCTTAACGATTTGGGATTTGCCGACCCAACCCGCGAGGTCAGCAATACCTGGCTGGACTGGGTCTCCGGCGCGGCGGTGCGTCAGGGGCTGCCGGCAAGGATTGAGCGGGTGTAGACCGCTTCGGTACGTACAGGGTTGTGCTCCTTAGCGTACCGGTATCGAGGCGGCCATGATTAGTTATAAACCACCATCATCACGCCGGTTCCGTTGAAGGCGCCGGTTGAGGTTGGCGTCCCAGCCAGCGTTCCTCTTAACCGTAGCGAGGACTGAGATCCGGAATAGGTGGTATTACCCGGCGCTGAGTTAGCTGCCCCAAGTCCCAGATTGGCACGCATGCCGTTGCTGAGCGGGATATAGGTATTGCCTGTTTGTAGCTTTAACACATAGCTCACCGAGGAAGACGTGCAGGAAACGCCCACCGTACTATCAGCCGTTTTGCCCGCCGCCTGGTCAAGCATTAGCGTACCGAAACTTAGCGTTACCTGAGGCACAGACATGGCGCACCACTCGTTTAGCGGTGGCGCCGTCATGCAGTTTATACCGCTACCGGCTCCCGGCGGATAAACAAGGTCGGAAAAATTGAAGTTACCATTAGCTTCACGAAGCGTGTATCCAAAGCAGACGGTGGAAGAGCCTCCCACTACACTATAATTTCGGATGGAAATTTGATTTCTGACGCTATCGACGCTCGCGTTAAGCACTTCTCGCCAGGTTCCCTTATACGGGACGCCGGGCGGAGGATAACTCGTGGCAACATCCGATGTCCCCCAAAAGTCGCCATTCGCAGTCAGCGCATTTGCAACCAAAAGCCCGCCATTACTGCCTAAGTTCGCTGGTGTATCCAGGCTGACGCTACCTGAACTCACGGTAATATCACCTGTGGTGATAATCCACTCAGTACCCGTACCGAAAGGTACCAACCTTACTGCGGTGACCGTTTTCCACCGATAGTTTTCACCGTACACGGGTACAGAAACCGGCACGATCATGGCTGCCGCTAAGGCTGCCTGAAATAGCTTTTTCTTCACCTGCACTCTCCTGTGCATAAAATAGCGTTACTGGTATTCGGCCCGCAGGGTTGCGGTGGCGCTAAATAATCCTTCCACCAACTCCACCCCGTTGCGCTGAACAAGGAGAGCTTCAATACTCGGCAGCGTCACGCTATTGATGTTGATGGCCTCGCCCAGCTTAAACGGCTGGCCGTTCTGGTAGATTTTCACGCCAAGATTGGCCTGCTCAGGGGTCACCACGGTGGCATTGTCGGCATCAAACCCGGCCGCGTTACCGCGTACGCTAAGCCGCAGCTGCCATGCAAGGGTGCTGTCTTCACATTTCAGGGTTAGTGGAACGGTTTCACGGTATTTTCCCTCCACGATTTTTTTTATTCGGACATCACCGAAATCCACATACACAGGGCCGCCTTCGCTTATTGAGCAAGCCGGTGGCGTCACCAGAGTGCCGATAAACTCGAGGTTTTCCGGGTCTGCCGCCTGAAGAGATGACGTCATCATCAGGCCGACCAACAGCAAGGGGGCATATCCGCTCAATTTCATCATGTTGTTTCCCTGCGCCATTTACTGATACTCCACGACAAGCGAAGCCATGACCCTGAACGGCCCACCGCTCAGAGTCACTCCGCTTTGTTTGATGGGGGCGGCGTAAAGCTTGGGGATATTGGGGTCGGTGAAATTTAGCCAGGTGCCAACGTTAAGGCGGGTATCACCATTGTACAGGGCGATGCCCAGCCCGCTTTGACCTCCCGCCAGCGCCGTGCTGTCAAAGCTTGCCGCTGTCCCCGTTATGCGCACTTTCTGTTTTGACGATACCGCCATGGAGCAATCTAAATCGAAATCAATCAGCTTCCGGTATTGCGTCCCGTCGATACGGGTGGTCATCACCTCGTTGCCAAAGTTGACGGTGATAACGTTATTGTTATGTACCACGCACGGAGGCGCTTCTATTAAGGTGCCGCTAAAGTTAACCGTTGCGTCGGCCAGCGCGCTGGTGCCAAAGCACAACGTAAGGGGAAGCACCAGGCCACGCAGATTTATGGGGGTCACTATGTCTCTCTCCTCTCGCGTCACTGGTAGTCAATGACCATGGTGCCTGTGCCGAAAAACGGACCTGCGGTAAGCGTGGCGTTATTCTGAGCCACGGGTACGGCCCACAGCCTGGGTTTATTGGCTGTGCCATTGAAGTTGACATAATTGCCGGGAGTCATGAGCGTGGTGCCGGCACTTCCGCTGTACAGCCGTATGCCCAGGCCCCCTTTACTGGTCAACAAAAGACCGCTGCCAAAACTCGCCAGAGACCCTCGAATCGTCAGTTTGAGGGCATTACTGTTCAGGCCAGTACAGGTGAGGCCATATTGAATCTCTTTCTTATAATTCACTCCGTCTACCAGACGAGTAATCAGATCATCACCAAACTTCACGTCTACGGTGTTGTTACCGTCAATAACGCACTGCGGCCCATCGATCAGGGTGCCGTTGACGGTGATAGTGGTGGTATCTCCTTCAGCGGCCTTCGCCTGTCCGCCGGAAAAAAACAGTAAGGCTCCAGCCATCATCAGATACGCTCGGGATGTTATTGAGTGTTGGCGCGTCATATCAGCCTTCCTTTGGTAGTGCCACTTTTCCCGCCCGGCACAGCGTCCCGGTGCAGGTAAACGGTAATAATCGCGCGCTGCCATAATCATTAATAAACATCAGCGTCGGATTATTTCCCAACCGCAAGGTGGGTAGCGTCAGCGCCGCTTTATCTTTTGGAGAAACCATCACGGGCTCGAAATCGTCCAGCGCTTTTCCGTTCAGGCTGTCACGCGCTTCAACAAATGAAAAATGGTACGGTGTCGGATTATTAACCTCATAGCGGTCCCCCTTACGAGCGAGGGTCAGCGTTTCTACGCCGGGCACCGCATCAAGCAGGGGATCAACCTTAATCCCCTTTGGTCGCCAGAACACTTTCATTCGCGTCTGCATAGCCAGCATCAGAACGTTAGGTTTGTCGGATTTTGGTGGGATCTCGCGTAAGTTAAGCCAGAATACGCTTTCTCTGTCGTTGGGCAGTGAAGAGGCATCCGCAACCTGCTGTACCCTGATCATCGTTCTACCGTCGGGCTCAATACGCTGTACGGGCGGTAAAACCATCAGAGGGCCGTTTATTTTTTCTTCTTTCTCGTTTTCCATCCACCCCTGGGCGAGATAGGGATCCTGCGTATTATTATTTTTCACGCTCAATCCGACAGATTTCTCCCCTTCATTGAAAATAACCCGGGAGCGTTCCACAGATAATGCAGCCTGAGCTGAATGCTGGCTTCCGGTAAACAGTAGAATACCCAGAAAAGACGTTAATTTAAGTTTCATACTTTCACCTGTCGTATCACTTACAGGACCAGAGTTATTTCATCTAGCAGATAATTTACATTTTATGTCTATCTGTACATATGCGTTTTTAAGGGGGAGATCCATTTTCAGAAATGGCATGATGAACATTCCTAAATTTGCACCCCACCCATTATTAATATTCATTTTCGTCCCTGCTTATTAGCCGAGACAGTTGTCCTGGACAAGAATTAACTTGCCAGCTTCCAGCGGAGAGTATGACTTCTCCCTTTTCCGGTTTTGATACTGATCACTTTACCGTTTGATTCCATCTGGCATAATAAATAACGCATGCTGTAGATACTGATATCCATCTCATTGGCTATTTCTCGCGTTGTCAGCCATACCTCATCATCCAGTTCGCTTTTTCGTAACCGTTTTTTGGTCAAGCGTTTTATACTTTGTAAAGCTCGCTCTTTATCATCGAGCTGTCTCTCCATATCACCGGACAACGTGGTTTTCCATATTAGCTGATCTTCATCCGCATCACGTTCGTGATTATTAACAACCTCAGCATATTTATCAGAAACCGATTTGGTACCCAGCCACGAAACGAAATCACTGTATCTGGTGATATTGACTTTCCGCATAATCGAGCGTCGATAGCCACTGAGCGCCTTAATACTACAGCCCATTTTGCGAGAAATTTCATCGTGGCCTAAGCCCTGGCTCAAATAGCCTAGCATTAGCTGTTCACGCCATGTCAACTGGTAGGGGCCAGGACATTTATTACAATTTGGTTTACGTAAGTCCGGAGGCCCGCACATGAGATCGGCGAAAAACAGCATGAACAGCTTTCGCCGGATGGTCGCCACTGAGTTCCTCATCGCGAGAACTGAACTAACAACCGGGCAATGAAAGTTTTTATCATAGTGTTCACTACGTGGATAAACGCTTAACCACTTTTTCTTGGGGAGCTTAAATTTATAGTCATTGTGGGCGCGAAATCGTTGACAATCGACCCAGTCAAAGGCTTTTTCCCCAGGAGATTGCACTTGCACAATGAGATCGGCTTCCTGCAATTTTTTGACTAAGGATACGGTAATATTGCCGCTAAACTCATCCTCAAATAACTCCTCAAGGAGAAAAACCCCCCCTGAGAAAAATAATTATTCTCAGTTGCCACATAAACCGGCAAATAGGTACCTCTGGTGTCATCCATCATATTTCCTCCTCTTTCCCGAACAATTAATATCTCTACATAAATAAACACTAAAATAATTATACAATTGATGCCCCACTCACTCTCTCGGCCATGCGAGCTATATTTTAAAAGTAACGTAAATTTTTACTGAAATTATTTACATTGCATGCAATTCAATTACCCGGATGCGCCAATGTTCAATATAATTCCCGTATTTTCGAGGATCGCCATACTCATCAACCTTAACGGCTAACTCTGCTTCACCATGAAGACGAATATCCTTCACCACAATCTGAAGCCATTCAGGAAGATCGGACAACTTTTCCTGTAATACCAGACCCGTCAGATCGGTGTCCGCAATCACGGTACCATCTGACAGACGGCGATTGACCGAAATGGTTAGCGCCGCTTCAGAGTGCTCATCCTCGAACAGCGGCTCACCCGCATGGATGACTTTATACCAGGCCTGCTCACCCGCAGTTTGTATGCCCTCCTCCTGGCGAAATTTCTCCAGCCATGCGTTATCCCGCGCTTCCTTTTGCTGCTTGATCTTGTGCATCGCAACCTCGACTCGCTGATTGGCGCGGTTAAGATGGCGCTCAAATTCCTCCTGAGATAACCGGCGTTCGCCGCGTATCGTTTCGCTAATGCCGGCCAGAAAGGCCGCCTTATCAACATGAACATCTTGTTCATTCCGCTGTTCGAGTACGCCCAAAATGTCAAACCCCATCGCCATCCCGGCGGCAAAATCGGCCAGTTCATCGTCGGTTGCCGGCAGTGCGGGATGCTGTGCTTGCTTAAGGCTCGATTGCAATTTTCTGGTTACTACTTGCCACTGCGCATTTTTCTCTTCCAGCTGATTGGCACGCACGGTGAGCGCCTGGAGCTCCTGTTGTTGCTTGCCATTGTTCTCCATTGCCGCGGCGAGCTGTTCAGAAGCCGCCTGGAGGGCAACGAACTGCTGCTGTACTTCACGGTGTCGCAAAGCGAGTTGAGCCTTCAATCTCTCTACCTCATTGCGCGATAGCTGGAAATTTTCGCGTAAATCAATCTCTGCGGGACTCAGTGACGCATGTTGCCTTAACGCCTTAAACCAGCGCCCCAAAATCTGGGGATCGGGTAAAGAGGGATTCTTACTGGCCCCAGCCACTAACTTGTCCCGGTCTTCCGCTACCGTTGGCGCCTGCTTATCCGTCGGTTTAGAAGGCGTAATCGCAGGTGATGTCATTCGCTTATCGGCGGCAACAGCCGGTGGTACTCTTTTTTTTCTTGTTGCCGCCGGAGGCGGAGCTTTAGATTTCTCACCGGGCAGCGATCGCTGTACAGCAGATTTTTGACGCGGCGCAGAAGATTTGTCTTCCTCCGCTTGTGGCTGAGACGGGGATGTAATGGCTTTATTTTCATCATTGCGTGACGTCCATTCACGAGCATAGTTCAACACATCCGCCCGTGAAGATGAAATCAAAACGATACCCATCATCAGGACCAAAACGTTCCCTGCTCTACGATCCATTAAATATTCTCACCCGTTGGCTTCACGGCGAGGCTATTGAGCATTTCGGCGCGGACCTCCGAGCATAATTTTACCGCCTGAAACTTATACAAAGCGTCAATGGCATTACGCGTTTCAGGATTAACGGAACTTCGTACGTTGGTATAGCCGGAAGCGCCGAGCATCACTCGCTCAAAGCGAGACTTGAGCTCGACATGTTTAATAGGGTTAATCGACTCCAGCGCCCTGAGTTCTTTTTCGCACTGCACCATATCCAACTCCCCGTCTGAAGTCGTGGGGGGATCCACGGATTCCATGGAAGAGGTAACCTGTGACGGAATGTTTTTTGCGACGCAACCCGTTAAAAATGTACCTGCGATGATCGCTGCTATACATCCTGATTTAAACATTATTTAATGCACTCCAGTATATGACTTATTAATGTCTTCTTTCCTGAAAATAAAGCAACAGGAAGCAAGCAGATTCTTATAAAGAACATTCAAATCGTTATTTGACCCATGAATAAATAGCAGCCCAGAAAAGTTAACCAACTGACATTTTGCGTAAAGCAGTAATAACTCATCAGCCCGGGTTTTAATCATATTCCAGAAGAAAAGTGGTGACGCATTCAAAATCTCCCTCTCTGACCAGATGATGTACTGGTGCGGAAATAAAGGCCTGAAAATTTAAAAAAGTATCTCCCGCCTTCAATGCTGCCGGCCGCATAGGGACATTGGGTTTTACCGGCGTACCGTTCTCATCTTCCAGCGCAATGGCAATACCACTCGCCGTTCCGCTGACGGCGAATAGCCCTGGCTGAGCGCTATCCTCAGTTCCCATAAAGGTTACGGTCACCGTGTCGCCCAGCGAGAGATCGCACTCCGTCAACCAGATTGAAAAACGCTCGCGTTCGCTGCGGGGATATTTCATAAATGTCTTAGAAGGCACGTTACGAAAATCGACAATCTGATCTTCCGAATCCACGTGTAATTCACAAGGGTCGGCAATCAGATTCCCGGAGAAATGAACGTCAGTATCGGCATGAGTGACCGACACACCAGCCAGCAAAAGCAGCAGAGGAAAGCTTGCCAGGCTGAGTACGCACACGATATTTTTTTTCATTATTCGTACTCCAGGCCGATATTCACCACGCTGCGCCATTCATTAGCCATCAGCGGCGCGGGAAGACGCCATAGCTGTGCCTGCACCACCAAATCGTTGCGTCCCGGATAGAGAATCTGCGGTCGACTCTGGATCGCGGGTCGTAAGAGTTCTCCCTGTCGGTCGCTAAGGCGCAACGCGACCCCTTCTACGCCACCATGCACCCGGAAAAAGCGGTCATCCATCGGTTCTGCTTCCCCATAGATAGTCAGTCTTACCGCAGACTGTCCGTTTAACATCGTGGCGCCGCGCATCATTTGGCGATCGCGCATAAACGAGTATTCTCCCGGGCAACGATCTAATTTGATGTACACCAGTACTGATGGCGTAACGCTACCCGGCCGTTCCAGTCCCCAGGCAACGGTGCTGCCCAAATCGATCTCTTGTTCTGCCGACTCAGGCAGCAGCGCGCACGGTGACGCAACAAGCGTTCCGCTTGCGCGAATGCCGCCATTCAGGCCATCGGTATCCCAGTTAGCGGCGCTCGCCGCGGAAACGACTCCAGCCATCAAAAGCCACAACATGAGGGTGGTATGACCAAATCCTTGTTTCATCAGGCTTCTCCTGTGTTCAGCTTCGGCGTCCATCAGCTTGCCGGGGTATCCGCAGCCCGGCAGATGTTACCGCTGCAGCTAAACCGCAGGGTTGGCTTACCGCCGAAGTCGTTAATCGTGGTGACATGCGGCACGGTATAGTGCGCGCTATTGACCATCGAGGTGGACTTCGGCGGTACCATCACCGTTTGAAATCCGCTGGCCACCGCCACTTTCGGCGCAGCGGTAATCCCGATCACCGTCATGTAATAGGGCGTCGGGTTTTCTACCCGATAACCGCCGTTCACTTTATGCAGCACCAGTTGGTTATCCCAGCGGCTATACTTCTCCGGCAGAATGGCTTTGGGGCGATAGAACAATTTTATTTTGGTGTGTAACGCCAGCTGCATCACGTTGGGTCGCTCGCTTTTTGGCGGCACCTCGCGCACGTTGAAATAAAAAATGCTCTCTCTGTCCTGAGGTAACATCGCGGCATCCGGCATGGCGTTGATACGCATCATGCTCTTCCCTTTCGCTTCAAGACGCTGCAGCGGCGGAACAACCACCAGAGGACCGCTGATTTTTTTCCCGTGTTCATCCTCAATCCATCCCTGCGCCAGGTACGGCATTGACGTACTGTCGTTAGTAATACTCAGGGAAATGCTCTTTTCCGAACCGGGGAAAATCGCCCGCGTTCTGTCCAGCGCAATCGCTGCCCCGGCTTCGTTAACCAGACCTGCCGCCAGGCTTGCCAGCACTATCGTCATCGCTATCTTTTTGCTTTTCATTACATCACCATTCACTTTCTCAGCCGCGAGTGACCGGCTTGCACGGCAGCAATAGCTGCTGTGCAGGGATAACCCGTGGCAGTACGACTTCACACTGAGCGGAACCACTCCAGTGCACGGTTAAGCGTTCATCCGGATTTACGCCGGTCAACCAGGCCAGTCCGCTGTCGCTGACCATCCCCAGTTCGCGATCTTTTGCGTTATGTACCGTGGCGCCGAATGGCGGATGGCGCCCATCTTCCTGGCTGAGGATGGCCACGACCTTAGAGCCTTTCAGCACATCAAAACGACGGAACCCGATGGCCCCTTCAGTCAGGGCGAGTTCAACAACCGGCGTTCCGCCAGACTCGACATCGTCTGGCAGACGATTAACGTCAATCTCAGCGCGGGTTCGATAGTAATTTGGCACCCCAGGGATTACCGCGATGCCAAAAGCATTGGTATGGCCCTGAAAGCCCACCGGAACACCGCTTACCCCATCAGTACTGACCATCAGACGAGTCCCACCCTGTACCCCACCAGGGTGCAGCGCCACACCTTCAGCGGTCGCGGTCATACCGCCGCTGGCGGAAATACCAAACGAGGAGTACTGGCTTTGCGCCCAGTTAAAGTTGGTGGTGACATCCGCCATATTGCCCAGGTGCGAGTAGTACCCGCTCATCTGGCTGCGAGTTCCTTCCCCACCGCCGACGCTGTTGCCGGCGTTGATGCTGTAATAGTCGTTGTTATCCAGCCTTTGGCTCCAGCTGGCATTTTGTGTATAGCGGTCGCGGCTCATGCTGCCGTTATAGCCAACGGTTCCCGATCCAAACGGCATCGTCAGTGAGATATAGGCGCTGTCGTCCTTACGCCCGTTAAATTCACTGCGGGCGGCGTTGAGGGACAACGACAGATGCCGCCAGTCACCGAGGTCAAAATATTTATTCAGCGACACGCTGTAGCGATCGGTTGCCGGGCGGTTCCAGTAAGTCTGATGCGACCAGTTGATGTGCGTCGACAGGCGCAGGTCTGCGAAATTTTTGGTCGCCTGGAGGGTATAAAGCTCTTTGCTATTCCCGACGTAGCCTTCCCGATAGCGCATATCCAGATATTCACCCATGGTGAGATAGTTGCGCTCAGAAAAACGGTAGCCGGCAAACGTCACTTCACTATTGATTTCATCAAAACGTTTGGAGTAGCTCAGGCGCCAGGATCGCCCTTGCCTGTTTTTATCATCCGGGAAACGCGCGCTGGCATGAGTCACGTCAGCAGAAAGTGTCCCGAAGGCGTTCATATCACGACCCGCCCCCACCGCCAGGCTGTTGTAGTCCTGGGAAAAAATGCCACCTCCGTACAGTGACCACGCGTTGGTAAGCCCCCACGAGAGCTCACCTGTGGCGAAGTATGGTCCCTGAGTGCTGTGGTTATAATCGCGCGGACGACCGGTGGTCATTTTATAACGCAGCTGGCCGGGGCGCGTCAGATAAGGAACCTGAGCCGTTTCAACCGAGAATGTCTGCACGGAGCCATCCTGCTCTTCAACGCGAACATCCAGACGTCCGGTCAGGGCGCTGTTGAGTTCCTGAATACGAAACGGGCCAGCGGCAACCGTCGTTTCATAGATGACTCGACCCTGTTGGCTGACCGTCACTTTGGCGTTGGTACGGGCAATGCCGGAGACTTCAGGCGCGTAGCCTCGAAGTTTAGGCGGCAGCTGGCTTTCATCGCTCGCCAGCGACAAACCGGTATAGCGCCAGGAGTCAAAGAGATCGGAAGAGAGATAATCCTCACCAACGGTGAGTTTCGACATCATTCCAGGTAACGCGCGATAGGCGTAGAAACGACTCCAGTCAAAATTACGTGAATTTTTATCCGCGCGTCCGGTCGTATTGTAATAGCTCCCCTGATAATCCCCCCTCAGGCGCCAGGCACCCAGGTTAACGCCTGTTGTACCACTGATACTGGCACTCTGGCTCTGATTACCCTGACGAGGCCAGGTGACGTTGGTATTCAGGTTATAGTCAACCAACATCCCGGGGATGCCCTCTTCCCAGCGGGAAACAGGCAGCCACGAAGCATCCTGATATTCCAGCCAGGCCTGGGGGACCGCAATTTGCAGGGAAGATTCTGACAGATCGCCGCGCAGGACGACGCCTTCAAGAGCGGAAAAATCAGCGCAACGCCCCTCGTCGAGCCACTTAATCATGTTGAGCGCGTCATCCCGCAGACCGAGAAGTTCGACCTGCGCAGGCGTCAGACAGGTTTCTACAACCACCCCATCGTCACGGGTTCTTTCAATAAAAGAAATTTCCTGGTCAGAAATACCGTGCTCATTTAAACGCATGCTGAGCGTATAGGTTCCGGGCATAATATAGCCGGCCCGGGAAAAGCGCGATAAGTCGATATTTTCCCGGTCTTCCGAGTCCAGAATATCAATATTAAATTCTACCGCCACTACCGGTGATGTAGAACCCAAAATGGCAATAGCAATGTAAATACCCAGACGTCGCAGGTAAAAAGCTGGTGGTCTGCTTTTTTTCATTTTTTAAAATCCATTTATTGCCTGGTAGAATTCACCGGCGGGAAGTGTCAATCCCGGAAATAATTTAGATGAGAGGCTCATCTGTTTTTATCATTCATATTTCCCGCTACTGATAGGTCACCATGAAACGAATAATTCCGTACCAGTCGCCTTCTGACAACGTTTTTCCACCGCGCACTAACGATAATAAATAACGTAATTCATTATTTTCATTTTGGATCATGACGGCAGGCATCGGTATTCCATCACGCGCCACATCGCCAGCCTGATTGTGGATACGCAGTCCAAGCCCCTGCGCCTCGCCATTGACTTTAAAAATATCCGGGCGGAATATCTCCGTTTCGCCACTAAAGGTAATATTTACGCTTTGCCATAAACCGCCGCGAATCCGTTCCAGTGAGCAATTCACCAGCCGAACCGCAAAAGGTTTGATGACCGCTTTGCCTTCCTGATTAAGATCGCTATACGAGATCACGCCGAATGGAATCTCCTGCCAGATATCGTCGGTATGAATAGAACAGGCCGACTCCTGAATTTGACCATTCATTGTAACCAGGCCCCGCCCCTGGTCGGATGCCTGAGACAGCGGTGATATGCCTAATAACAAACTCAACATCAGAGAACGCGATATATTTACCATGACTGTGCTCCTGAATATCGGGCTGCAAATGCAGCCCGAATAAAGCTACATGAGAACAGGACTCACCTTATTCATAAGCCAGGGTAAAGTTGGTCACTGCTTCAAAATCACCCGGAGTGACGTTGGTTACGGTAGAGATTTTTTCGAGGTAAGCGCTGAAGTTTAGGGTATTGTCGCCAATGCCCAGGCCGCGACCGCTAGTAGGTACCAATAAAGTCACGGGTTGACCAGAACCATCTTCAATACGCACGCCGGCGCCAGCGGCCTGACCGGAAATAGCCAACATGGTCATATCTCCTGGGACATTACCGCCAGCAAAGGTCACTTTAACGGTGTTATACATCGGGTCGCCGTTTGAATCCTTCTCGAAGGAGCAGTTTTCCAGCTCGATGTCGAACGGACGAGGAGTGGAAATACCGCCGTTATCTAAATGAGTATTGGAAATCTGACCCAGTTCAATACGCTGATCGCCGTAACCATTTTTGATTGAGCATGGTGCATCAATAATGGAACCCCAGAAAGTCACCTTGCCGCTTCCCTGATCGGCCTGAGCTGCGAAAGAGGCGACACCCATAGTGAGAACAACAGCAGATGCAATTTTGCTAATTTTCATAATACATTCCGTTATATTAAAAGTTACTGGATAACCATCCTGAAAATAACATCAGAAGATAATAACGCATATTTATGCTGACAAAATACCGCTATATCCTCTTGAGTTATGTGTATTCCTGACAGCGAAATCATACTAACTTGAAAAAGCTTACAATTGAACATATGCATCTACCAAATGGGTAATTACGAGCTAATAATTTCATTAAAAAATAATTTGCAGGATAAAATCTCGCAAAAGCAGTTTAATACGACAATGTATGTAAAAATATTACCAATAATTTAAAAAAATATATGCACAACTTAAAAAAATTTCATCGACAGCATCACGCAATTAAAAAAACCATGTATTTCATACAATTGCAAAAGATCGATGTGCTTGTGAAATATTAGGACTCATCCGTAAGAAAATTCCTAATACATATTGTAGGAAGCGAAGTTTAAAAGCTGAAAAATCCTATGAAAGGGCAGGGTTTCTTTATAGAGAGGAGCGCGGAGAGGCTATATTTTACCAGTTGGTCAAAATTCCCTCTGCGGAAGAAATAACCTTATAGGGATGTTGGTCATGCGATCATGATCCACAGCAATATCTTATGCGGTATCTTGCAGGGTTAGAGGAAAGGAATAACCAGGTAGCCGACTCGCTGCCGTAGTGAATCGTCAGGGTGATATCGCAGGCCAGAGAAAACCGCATACCCCTACAGCAAGAGGTGTTATTTTGCCTGTTCCTTGTTATTCTGCTGAATTGTTGTCCAGGTGATTATCATTCAGCGTGGTGATTTTTCAGACGCTGCCCTGGCGCTTGCCGACTCACACTCCAGACCAAAAACGCGGAGAGCGGCAACCCCATTCACACCTGCCCTGCAGGTGTTTTTTCCACAGGGAGATTAACCGTGAGATTTGCATCAGTGCCTTTCAATCAAAATCAGGTGGGATGGCCGCTTAATGAAGAAGATCTTTATCGACAGCCCTCGCTGAGCGGAGACATTAAAGCTGACTGGGTGATTATCGGCTCCGGCTATGCCGGCGTAAGCTTTGCCCGCAGGCTGGCCAGCCTCAATCCGCAGCTGAACATCGTGCTCATCGACGCCGAATGCGCCGCGACCAGCTCCTCGGCGCGAAATTCCGGCTTTATCATCGGCCTGCCGCACAATATCGGCAGCTCTACCGCCGAGCTGAAAAAAGCGCAGGATTACCGCGCCCTGCTCCAGGAGGGGATCCGCCTGCTCGATGAAACGGTGACCGAGCACCAGATTGCCTGCGAATGGGAAAACGTCGGGAAATACCACTGCCAGATAGATCCGTCCAGCGAAGCCATTATGCAGGAGTATGTGGATAACCTGCAGCTGATGCAGGAGCCTTACAGC
This sequence comes from Klebsiella sp. CN_Kp113, assembly GCF_040064585.1. Taxonomy (NCBI): domain Bacteria; kingdom Pseudomonadati; phylum Pseudomonadota; class Gammaproteobacteria; order Enterobacterales; family Enterobacteriaceae; genus Klebsiella; species Klebsiella sp. CN_Kp113. The sequence goes on from NZ_JBEAID010000023.1 coordinate 237,767, forward strand.
CTGCTGGACGGCGAAGCGCTGTACCAGAAGCTGGGAACCCGCCTCTACAGCAAAGGTATTTACACCCCCGGCTGTATTCTGGTGAACCCGGCGAAACTGATTGCGGGCCTCGCGCGTCATCTGCCGGAAAACGTCACGGTTTACCATCAAACCCCGGCGCTGGCTATGCGTCAGGAAAACGGCGGCGTCAGGGTGACGACGCTGCAGGGCACGATCCGCGCCGACCAGGCGATGCTGGCGACCAACGCGCTCTCGCGCGAACTCTCGCCCACCGTGAGCCGCCAGGCGTCAATGGCGACCTACGCCAGCATTACCGCCCCGCTCACCCCTGAACAGCGCCAGCGTCTGCCGGCAATGGAAAGCTGGGGATTAACGCCGGTCAACGCGATCGCCGGCGCCACGCTACGCTATACCCACGATCATCGTTTTCTGGTCCGCCAGCATGTCGATCCGGCATTGCGGGGAGTGATTACCGCCGGACAGACCGCCAGCGCCGCGCGCCAGCATCTGGCGCTGTTCCACGCGGCCTATCCGCAGCTGCAGGATGTGCCGCTGGAGCGAACCTGGTCCGGGACCATCAGCGTCACCCGCAACGGCGCGCCGGTCTGGGGGCGTCTTGCGCCACAGATCTGGACCGCCGGGGGCTGTAACGGCGCCGGCGTATCTAAACAGACTATCGCCGGGACGCTGCTTGCCGATCTGGCGATGGGCCAGGACAACCCGCTGATCGCCGCGATGCAGTCGCTCGGCCAGGCGAACGTTATGCCGCCTTCGCCATTCCTCGATATCGGGGTGGCGGGCGCATTATGGAAAGAGCGTTATGTGGGGCGCAAAGAGATGCCCGCGTAGTCGCTGTCTGACAGGTTTCACTGCCCGGGCGTGAAACCTGTTGTTTGGGCTACTCCGGGATCGCTTCCTCTTTACGCAGGGTCAGGACCTCGAATCCATCCGCGGTGACGGCGATGGTGTGCTCCCACTGCGCGGACAGTTTTTTATCGCGGGTGACCACCGTCCAGCCATCTTTTTTGGTTTTTATCCGGCTATCGCCCTGATTCACCATAGGTTCAATGGTAAACACCATCCCCTCCTTGAGCACGGCGCCGGTTCCGGGTATGCCGTAATGCAGCACCTGGGGATCTTCGTGCATCTCTCTGCCGACGCCGTGGCCGCAGTACTCCCTGACCACGCTGTAGCCGTTACCTTCGACATAAGTCTGGATCGCATGGCCGATATCGCCCAGCGTCGCGCCCGGCCTGACGACCTTGATCCCTTTCCACATCGCTTCGTAGGTTTTCTGCACCAGCCGACGGGCCAGCGGTGAAACCTCGCCAATCAGATACATTTTGCTGGAATCGGCAATCAGCCCCTCTTTTTCCAGCGTAATATCCACATTCACGATCATGCCGGATTTCAGATGCTCGCTCTCCTTTGGCATACCGTGACAAACCACTTCGTTGATCGACGTATTCAGCACGTAGGGGAAATCATACTGCCCTTTGCTGGCCGGGCGCGAATGCAGATCGTTGACGATAAAATCCTCTACCCGGTTGTTGATGGCCATGGTGGAGATACCGGGCTGAATAAAGGTATCCAGCATGTCGAAAACCGAGGCCAGCAGCTCACCTGCGCGGCGCTGTCTGGCCAGCTCGTCCGCGGTCTTAATGGGAATTGATAGCATTGATCACCTCCAGCAAGCGGTCAGAGCCGGACTTGAGCATCATCAGCTTAATTTGCTGATGGTTAAGTTCGGGATAGAGCTCGCTCATCATACCCAGACGGATCCAGTACTCCGCCTGCGCGTTGACCGAACGCGACATCGCCTTGCTGGCGTCACGAATATCGTCGTGCAGCAGGTCGGAAATTTTTACAATGCCCATTTATACGTACCGTAACAATTTATATATGTTTCGTATATTACGCCTCCCCGCTCAAGCAGACAACGTTTGCCGTCAGAAAGCAGAAAACGGGGTTGCGGTTTTTGTCGCCCGCGCTACGGCTGGTTAAGGTTCAGAGCCACTATCTGGATGTTCCGAGGTTCAACAACGGTGCCTTTCGTCGTCACAAATGCATTGTGGACGACGTCCCCGCTCTCTTTATCCACCAGCGCAATATGCGGTTCATCATGCAGGATATTTTTATGCCCCCACGCCATCAGGGAAAACAGGATCGGCGCCAGGCTGCGGCTTTTTGGCGTAAGGATATACTCATAACGTTCGCGCACGCCTTCTTCCTGATAAGGCGTTTTGCTCAGTAAACCCAGTTCCGTCATTTTCTTTAACCGGTTTGCCAGCGTCTGCTTAGGCATTTTTGTATGCGAGCGAATCGTTTCAAAGCGCGTCACGCCGTAGAAAGCCTCTCTTAAAATCAACAAAACCCACCTATCTCCCAGGATTTCCGCTGCCGCAGAAAGCCCGCAAAGCTCCGGTAATAGGTAGGCAACTGAATTATTTTTTGACATGTCCGCTTTCGCTCTTTAATCTGAGTATGAATTTTAGACCTAGCTTACCAAGGAGAATACAATGCCCTTCGTCAATGTACAAACCATTAAAGGAATAATGAACCCGGAGCAAAAAAAAGAGCTTTTACGCCGCATGACCGATCTGATTGTCGAAATTGAAGGGAAAGGCGATCCTGAGTTCCGCCGTTCAGTCTGGGTTCGCATTGATGAGCATGAGCCGGAACAGTGGAGTCTGGGCGGCATACAGCCCACGGCTGAAGCGATCGCGGCAAAATTTTCGTCTGCTCAATAACTCTGCAAGGTAGCGTATTTATCGATTTACGCCTCGCCCTGTCGCCGAAATGCCAGCAGCGAGGCCCTGCTTTCACCACAATGCCGGCAACAAGTCCAGCGTGTCAGCTACCAGCGCCCGCCTGTCGTTGCCCGGCTTCCAGATAGTGACCATCGTTTGGCCGATCCCCTGATTGCCGACTTCGGTGCGCAAGGTTGTGACGTTTTTCCAGCGCGCCGCATTCATGTGCGTCGGCAAGAATCCCCAGCCGCAGCCCTGTTCAAGCAGGCCACGCAGCATCTCCAGGTCGTTGGTGAAGATGGTATGTCCTGAAATTTGCAGACGGCGGGCCACGGGCTCGTCAGTATCCGGGTGCATAATCACCTGCGGCGCCAGCGAAAGTTCCAGCAGGGATAGCGGTTGTTTAGCGCCGGGAAAAAGCGCTTCGGCGGCGTAAAAATCCATCTCGATTGCCCCTAAGGCGCGCCACTCCATAGCGTCTCCCACGCTACGATGGCGCGCCTGGCAGATCCCCAGGTCGGCCTGCCCGCTCGCCAGCAGCTTTTCCGCCTCGTCGCGCGACGCGTTTATCAGACTCAGACGAACGTTGCGCTGGGCCATAGCGCTAATCAGCCCCTGCAGCAGCGTTCTGGGGGTAAAGGGATCGTAGACCAGGGTCATGTCCTGCGTGGCGCTGTTCGGCACCGCCCTGGCAAACGCTTCAAACGCTTTCACCTGGCGCATCAGCAGGTGCGCCTGCCGCTGCAGCTGCTCACCTTCCGGCGTCAGGCGCAGGCTTCGCCCTTCGCGCAGGAACAGCGCATACCCCAGGCCATCTTCGAGGAACTCAATTAAATCGCGCAGCGTCGTCCGGTCCTTGCCCAGCTGGCGCGCCGCTTTCGCCAGGCTTTTGCACTCAACCACGGCGGTGAAGGCCTCCAGCTGGGCAAAAGAATATATCAGGCTCGGCATACGGCCCTCCATTCAGTTGTTGTGGGGGATTTTCCCCCATGATGCGTTTTTTATTATAGGCCGCGTTTTTTTAAGCTGAACACCTTCCTGAGCTGAACGAGTAAAAATATGAAAAGCAAAGTGTTTAACCCTGGCCTGCTGTCTGGCGTTGTTATCAGTCTCTGCAGCGTCCTGCTGGCGCCCGCCGCGCAGGCCGCCTGTACCGGCACCGAACTCAGCGTCTGTCCCGCCCCCTTTGATGCGCCGCTTCCGGATCCCCACAACATGCTCACCTGGAGCCAGACCGACCGGGTAATCGGCTTTCGTAACGACTACCGCAATTACGCTGGCGATGTGTTTCATCACGGTAATGCCGTGCCGTTGCAGGCCGCGGCGAAACGCTTAACCGACGCAAGCTATCGGGTGAACGGTCAAACCTGGAATCTGCAGGATTACCTGCGGCGCCAGAACGTCAGCGGCATGCTGGTGCTGAAAAATGGCAAAGTGGCCTGGAAATATCTGGCAGAAGGCAATACCGACACCACTCTCTGGACATCGCGCTCGGTGGGCAAATCCGTGGTTGCCACCCTGGTGGGCGTGGCGATTAAACAGGGCAAAATTCACTCGCTCGACGATCTCATCACCCAGTATGAACCCGACCTGAAAGGCACCGCCTGGGACGGTGTGACCCTGAAGCAGCTGATTAGCCACACCTCCGGGGTGGCGTGGAATGAGGACTACACTAATCCGCAATCGGACTTCGCCCGGCTTACCGAGTGTGAAGCCAGACCCGGCGCCTATGACTGCGTACGTCAGTTGGTGTCCGGCCTGCGCCGCGCGCATCCTGCCGGCGAGAACTGGTCTTACTCCTCCGGCGGCGCATGGCTGCTGGGGGATGTGCTGGAACGCGCCACCGGCATGACGCTGGCGGCATATCTGGAAAAAAGTATCTGGCAACCCTACGGTATGGCGAGCGACGGCGTGTGGCATGCCTACACAAAAGGTGAGCACGATGTGGGCGCGCACGGCTTTAACGCCACGTTAGAGGATTGGGGGCGCTTCGGTGAGTTCATTCTGCATAACGGCCTGCTGCCGAACGGCGAGCAGATCTTGCCGGAAAACTGGGTTGCCGAGTCATCACGCTGGACCCGGGCGGCAGGCTCGGTGTCCGCGGCGCATCCACACGGTATTTACGGCTACCAGTGGTGGAACAATGAAGTGCCGGCCAATGCGACCAACGTTGAACCTGCGCCGCAGGCATCCCTTCAACATTCGCTGTGGGCGCTGGGCATTTTTGGTCAGATGATAATGGTTAATCAGGCGGAAAATCTGGTCATCGTCCAGTGGTCGACCTGGCCGCAGGCTGAGCCCGCCTTCAGCGCCCAACCGCTGGAATCCTCGCTGATGTTTAGCGCGATAGCGAAGGCACTGCATTAACGCCGGTTTGGATCCCGTCGGTGCTGAGCGCCTGAATCAGGGGCCTGGCACCGTCGCCGGCGGCAGAACGTTCACGTTTACCCATAAGCTCCCCGTCCGCTCCAGGCCATAGCGGACGGGAGGCGTGAAGGTTAATCGACTCTACATACCACGGTGGCATGATCCCACCATGCGTTCTCATTAATATTCACCTCAAGAACCGTAAATTGCTCCGCACGAATCTCGTCCAGCAGGGCCTGGAGCGGTCGCAACGTACGCCAGGGTTTGCTCTCTTTAAGTAAATGATGGCGGATAGGATCGTACGCGAGAATATCCTCGGGATGACGCGGGGTTCCGCACATGGAGCCGATCACCAGCCGTCCTCCGGGTTTCAGTAATCTTCTGACTTCGGCAAAGCAGAGGTGGCGGGCATCGTCAATCAGGCAATGCACACAGCTGCCATCAACAATGAGCTCAAACGTCGCATCCTGACACTGATGAATATGGCAGACATCTCCGACAAAAAAATTTGCCGGGAGACCCGCTTGCTGAAAACGATTTTGTGCCCATCGGATCGCGGTTTCGGACCAATCTATCCCCCACACCGAATAGCCTCGTTCCGCAAAATACTGCGCGGCCATCGCGCCATTCCCGCACCCCAGCTCAAGGACAGGCGTGCCGGGTTGGGGGAAATAGTGCTGTAAGTGAAGCCAGCTAAAAACGCGCTCCTGCTGTTCTTTGGCCCGGGAATAACCTTCGCCAGCCCAGGCGATAGCGCCATTTGCCAGCAACTGCCGATACTCTTTTTCATAGCGGTTCATAATTAAGACGCCTTTGTCAGCAGCAACGCTCGTCACTTTACGCGCGGTAGAGGCAGGAGAAAAACCAACCGTCAGACACGCTCCGTCATCTCAGGCAGCAATTGTTCAATCACGTCGATAATACTTCTTACCCGCGGTGGGATAAAGCGGGCGTCAGGATAGACCGCATAGAGAACGCGATCGGGTAATCGCCAGGCGGGTAATACCGGTACCAGCCTGCCGGACTGCAAAGCGTGGGCCGCAAGGGGTAACTGCATGCCGCCGATACCGATGCCGGACTCTAACGCCTGCAGCAGCGCTTCGCTGGTGTTAGCCCGAAACACGGTATTGACTTTCATATCAACCGTTTTATCACCCGAGACCAGCCGCAGCGGCGCGTCCTGCGCGATGCCGCTGAACCGCACGTGCGGGTGGGCGGCCAGCTCGCTGACGGCATGCACCGTTTTAAAACCGGGGGCGGCAAAGAGCGCAGTTTCAATACGCGCCAGCACGCGCGCCGCACTCCCCGGCGGCGGTTCACTGCTCAACCGCAGCGCGACATCCACTCCTTCAGCAACCAGATCGGCAATGCGGTCATCAAGAGAAAGCGTCAGACGCAGCTCGGGGTGCATTTTCTGCAGCGCCAGCAGATGCGGCAAAAAGAGCTGCCCCAGGCCGCTCGGCAGCTGCACGTGCACCCGGCCTTGCCACTGGCGATCGGTTGGCTGTAAGCGCCTTTCCGCTTCATGCATCGCTTCCAGCAAAAGCTGCATATCGCGCCGGTAAATTTCTCCCTGCTCGGTCAGCGCCATCGCACGCGTGGTTCGGTGCAGCAACACCACCCCAAGCTCCTCCTCAAGCGCCGCGATCTGCTGACTGACGGCGGATTGTTTCATTCCGCACTGGCGGGCTGCCGCTGAAAAGGATCCCGCTTCTACCACGCGCAGGAAGGTGGCAATGGCGTTGAGCTTATTATTCATTTAATGATTCTGCTTATAAGTGCCATCAGTTTTACGGGATATGCGTGAAAAAAATAATATACCACACTGCCTCTGTCACCCACCCTGGAGAAGCAACGTGAATAAGATACCGCAACCCAAAATCGCCCTGGTCGCCGGCGCCAGCGGCATTATTGGCAGAGAACTGGTGAAAACGCTGTTACGCAATCGCTGGGAGGTTATCGGCCTCAGCCGCCATGCATCGTCCCACCCGGAAAACATTCCCTTCATTCACGTCGATTTACTGGATGCGCAGCACAGCGCGCAAAAACTGCATTCGCTCAACGGCGTCACCCACATTTTTTACAGCGCATGGGCCAACGCCGGGAACTGGGCGGAAATGGTTGAACCGAACGTCACCATGCTGCGCAACCTGGTCAGCAACATCGAGCAAACCGCACCGCTACGGACGGTAAGCCTGATGCAGGGATACAAAGTGTACGGCGCGCATCTTGGTCCGTTCAAAACCCCGGCGCGTGAAAGCGATCCCGGCGTACCCGGGGCCGAATTTAACGCCGCTCAGCTCACCTGGCTCAGCCATTTCCAGCGCGGAAAAACGTGGCGCTGGAACGCGATCAGGCCGGGCGTGGTCGGCAGTACGGTGCCCGGCAACGCCATGAATCTCGCACTCAGCATCGCGATCTATGCTTCGCTATGTAAAGCGCAGGATCTACCGCTGCGTTTCCCCGGTTCGGAAAAAACCTGGCACAGCATTGTCGATCACACGGACGCCGGGTTGCTGGCTGATGCCACGCTCTGGGCCGCGACCTCGCCAACGGCGCAAAACCAGGCGTTCAACGTCAATAACGGCGACATCTGGCGCTGGTGCGAGCTGTGGCCGCGCATCGCGAGCTGGTTTGAACTGGCATCCGCCCCGCCGGTCAGACTGTCATTTAACCAGCTGTTTGTGGATTACCGCTCGCACTGGCGCGAACTGGCCGGGCAGAGTCTGGTGGAAGCGGACATCTTAAGGCTCAGCGACGGTAAATTTGCTGATTTCGTCTTTGGCTGGAACTACGACATGTTTGGCGATGGCAGCAAACTGCGCCGGGCGGGCTTCACTGAAATGCAGGCCACCGACGATATGTTTTTCCGCCTGTTCGCTCAGCTGAGAGCCGCGCGCATTATCCCCTGATAACGCCTCCGCCAGACAGATATTCTGCCACTCTCAAAGAGCCATTAACGCCGCGCGATCAACCCACGCTTCTGTTTTTCGCGCGCGACTCGCGCTTCGCGCTCTGGCTCTCCCCGCTTTTTAATTAAATATAAAACGATAAAAGTTTATTGTAAAACGATAAACACCAGGATAATCTGCGCGCTCTTTCACCGACCAGATTGCCAGGAGAGGCAAGTCATGAACAGAAGTATGCTGCGCGGGGGGTTACTCTCCGGGGCGCTGCGGCGCGCGCCGGCGATGTCAGCCGAGATGTCAGGATTTGCCGGGACGGGCGCGTCAGTTGCTCCACGCTATTCAGGGTCCAGTACACCTTGTATTCATTGCGGTTGTACTCATTTTAAGGAGAAAGCATGATCGGGTATCGATACCGCAGATACTGCAGTGACTGGCAAATCCTGTGCTCAGGCCTGGCTTTTGTCGCGGTGATGGCGGCAGGCATTTATTTGCAACCCGGCTTCAGACCCTTGACCACCCAGGTATCCGGGGACAAAGCGCTGGTTGCCTTTTTAACGCCGCTGCTCAAAGGCGCGCACGGTCACGTCGCCGCAGCGCTCATCACGCCAGGCGGCGTGCGCTATGGTATCTGGGGCAATGATTATGCCAGGCAGTTTGAGATTGGCAGCCTCAGCAAAACCCTGACCGCCAGCCTGCTGATTGATGCCATCCGGCGCGGCGAAGTCACAGCCACGACGCAGGTCGGCGATCTGGTGCCAGAGCTCGTCGGTCCGGCGCGGAATATTAGCCTTGAGGAGCTCGTCTCGCATCGTTCGGGCCTGCCTCCGTTCGCCTCATCGCTCACGCAGAAAATCGCCATGCTTACCGCCATTGTGAGACGAGAAAACCCGTGGAGCTACGATCGCCAGGAGCTGGCGGAAATGATTAACCGGGCGCGGATACCGAAGGTCAAAATATTTGATTACTCCAATTCCGGGTTTGCCCTGCTGGGGCTAGCGCTGGAACGCGCCTCTCACCGTACATTCGCGGCGTTGCTGGAACAGCGCGTTTTTGCACCGGCCGGGATGACCCGTTCGCTTGTGGCGCAAGAGACGACGCCGCCTGACGCGGCATTTATGCCGGGCTGGTCAGCGTCAGGTTTACGCGAAGCGCCGTGGATCTTAAACGCCTTCTCGCCTGCGGCCGGCGTACGTTCCACTATTGTCGATATGACGAAATATGCCCAGGCGCTTATGGCAGGAAAACTGGCCGGAAGCCAGGGCATGGCGCCGCGGTTCGCGACCGACGATCCCGATTCACGGGTAGGCTATTCATGGTTCACCACCGCTATCAAGGGACGGGATATTATCTGGCACGATGGTCAGTCCGCGGGCTATGCCGCCGTGATGGCCTTTGACCCCGAGCGTAAAACCGCCGTCGTGATCCTCTCAGATACCGCATGGCCGGTAATTGTGCCGGCAATCAAATTGCTGCTTTCCACGCTATCCGACGTTAAGGAAGAACGATGAACTGGATTAATATGCTGTGGGCGATATTGACCCTGCTGTCAGTGGCGGTCTTTATTTCCGGAAACGGGTTTGCACGGTACAAAGTACGCCTTATTAATTATGTTCTCTTCACCTTCATTGTTATTTATATTGCCGAGTCATTACAAACCATCGATAACCTGAGTAAAACAGGCTACCTGATGCGAATGTTGACCTGGACAATACAGGCGGCGTTTATTGCCATCGGTCTGTTTAGCGTCTGGCAGCGCCCGTGGTTCCGCGGCCCGTCGCGACGGGCGGCCGGACTACACGTTGTCTTATCTCTGCTCCTTATGTCATGCTTAGGCGTGCTGGTTCTGTAATCGCACCATTATTCAGGAAGGTTAAAGGTGAAAAACGCACGAAACAAACTCAGTCTGTTCTTACTGGCTGGAATATTACCGCTGTTTTTTATTCTGGCGGTCATTACGCCAGTGTGGATCTATTTTACTGGCGAGTCGTTTTTCCTCGCAAATATGCTTGAGTTTGCCGAGGTTCCGCTCGGTAATGAAAGCGGTCTGACGGCACCGACTTTTAAACTGCTGGCGCTGCTGGCGATACTCTATTTACCCGCCGGGCTTTTCGCCTGGGCGATCTGGCAGGGGATCCGCGTCACTCAATACGTCAGAAAACGCACCATTCTGAGCCTCGACCTGGCGCTGAGGGTAAGAAAAATCGCGCTGGCGATGCTGGGGATGGGGCTCCTGCTGCCGCTGTTTCGCTTCCTGGTGCCGCTGGTTTTTTACTGGCCGCATCCTTATACCCAGATCGTTCTTTTACTTAGCGATTTTGTCCTGCTGCTGACCGGCGGCTTGTTATTTGTGACGTTTCACTCCATGCTCGAAGGGATCAGAGCGGAAAATGAGAATAAGGAGTTTATCTGACTATGGCGGTAGTGGTTAATCTGGACAAATTGCTGGTAGAGAGAAAAATGACGTCCAGAGCGCTGGCGGCCTATGTAGGGATTACCGAGCAAAACCTGTCTTTGCTCAAATCAGGAAAGGTGAAAGGTATCCGCTTCGATACGCTGGCAAAAATCTGCCAGGCGCTGGAGTGCCAGCCAGGCGATATTCTCGCCTGGGAGGCGGATTAACGCCCTTTCTCGATCGTGCAGGCCCACTGCTGGCTCATGCTGCTCTGGCTGGTGGCGATTTGCAGCGACAGGCTGGCGTCAAGGGTATGCGTGACGCTGTATTCAAGCACCACATCATCCAGATCGCGGGCGACGCGCTCAATGCGAAACAGAGCCTGGCCGGGTTCAATATTGAGCAATCCCGCCGTGCGGCTATCGCAGCACACCGGCGTATAGCGTTCCGTGGCGTTGGCCGGCGAGTAGCCGAACGTTTCCCGCAGCTGCTTATACAGCGATCGGCTGCCGTCCACGTGGCTCAGATCGTTATAGATACGGCCATTAAGCCAGGTCAGCACATGGCCAACCGGCCGGTCGCCCTGCACTAACAGCCGCTCCAGACGCATCAGCTGGCAGCCTAAATCCAGCCCCATTTGCTCCGCCACCTGGCGGTCGGCCATGGTCGAAATCAGCGACAGCACTTCCACGGCTATCTCCCCCGGCGGAGCAAAGGTGGTCAGTACGTCCGGGAGGTCGGTGTAGTATTTCTGCAGCGCATCGCGGTTAATAAACGTCCCTTTACCCTGTTCGCGGTACACCATGCCAATACTGGCCAGCGAATCTATCGCCTGTTTAATGGTACCGCGCGCGACCTTAAACTCCCCGGCGAGCAGCAGTTCGCCCGGGAGTTTATCGTCATAGGTAAAAGAGAGGATCCGCTGCAGGATAACGTCTTTTATCCTTAAATAGAGAGGGAGTCCATCCGACTCAAACATACTTGTGCTCCAACTCAGAGGTAGTGTATCTGGCTCCTGTAAGCGCTAAGTATATCCTGATTTATCTCCTGATTACCGTCTATGTTTGCGCTGGCGAGAATGGGCGGCGTGCGCGCATTTTCCAGCATGATTTCGCAAATACGTAATACCAGGCTGTTAGCGATGGTCGCGCCCATGATGGTGGAGAGCGGCGCGGCTTTCTGCGCCATCCCCGGCAGGCTCACCGCCGCATCGCCATACTCGCAGTGGTTATCAATGGTGATATCGGCCACATCCACCAGCAGCTTGCCGCTGGAGTGGCGCGACGTCACGCGCGCCGCCGTCGCCAGGCTGGTAATCGCGATAACCTTTGCGCCGCACGCTTTCGCCGCCAGCGCGACATCAATGGTAATCGCGTTGCGTCCCGACACCGAATGGATCAGCAGCGTATCTTCAGCCCTTAGCGGCGACTGCTCCACCAGTACCCGACCGAGGTGCTCCACATTTTCCACCGCGCTGGTGAGGGTTAACGGCCTGACGTTAAGCATCAGCGCAGGCGTAAAAAGCGGATTGATGATGGCCAGGCCGCCCGCGCGATAGCTCATCTCCTCCGCCAGAATCCCGGCGTGGCTGGCGCCAAAGACGAAGATGTTGCGCTGCCCCATAATGCTGTGGGACATGATTTCCGCCGCCCGGGTGAGTTCATCGGGGCGCTGCTCAAGAAAAGCCAGCTTCTGGCGGATCTGACTGTAGTACTGTTTCAGGGCCTGACTCATAGACTTCCTCCCGATATCAGAACGCCAGCAGGCGGGTCAAAAGATGAATGACTGGCGCGAGGACAAACATATCGCTGTCGCCTGCCCATAGCGCGGTATCCGGGATCGTATTGTCGATAAAGCCGGTGACGCAGAAATACTGCCCCCAGGCGACCACGGTCGAGGTGATAAACCCCGCCAGCAGAGCGCCTTTATAGCCTCCGGTAATATTGCCGAAGACCCCCGCCGTACCGGCGTGAAAGAAAATCACAATCATACTGGGAATAAAAACGTAGCCGGTATAGCGGCCGATCAGGGTCAGCCACAGCAGCGAGCCGACAAAAGCGCCGACAAACCCCAGCACCACCGCGTTTGGCGCAAAGTTAAACAGTATCGGGCAGTCCAGCGCCGGTTTTGCGCCGGGCACCAGCCGCGATCCGATGCCGTTAAACGCCGGCACCATTTCGCCAATAAACATCCGTACGCCGAGCAGCACGACGGCAATGCCGCCGGTAAACATCAGCGATTGTTTGAGGGCATAGATGTAGAAGCTCAGGTCGCCGGATTGCGCCAGAATCTCCGCCGCTTTCGGCGTACCTTTAATCTGCAGAATAAAGGTGCCAATAAAGAACAGCAGCGCCATGGTCAACGCCGTCACCACGTTGGAGTCGCGCAGGAAACCCAACTTTTTAGGGACTTTGATATCTTCGGAGCTGATTTTGTTGCGGGCGAAAATCTGGCCAAAAATCGCCCCCAGCAGCGCGACGGAGGCGGAAGTATGCCCCAGCGCCACGTTGTCGTTGCCGGTGATTTTTCGCACCCAGGGCTGAACCAGCGCGGGCTGTAGGGTCCAGTAGAGCCCCATAATCACCGTTAGCATCAGCGTCAGCTGCACCGCTGAAATAGCGGGCTCGGTGTTCACCATCACCCCGGCAAAGATCATCGTCGTCCAGAACATCATATGTCCTGTCAGGTAGATGTATTTAAAGCGCGTCAGCCGGGCCAGCAGCAAATTGATAGCGAATCCGCCGGCAATGGCGATGGTCACGCTGCTTCCGTAGCGTTCGCTGAAGCGCGCCTGGCCGATAATATTGGTCAGGTTCATGGAGCTGAGACCGAAAACTTCGGTCCAGATCGGCTGAAATATCAGCAGCGCGGAGACGATAATCCCGGCCCCCGCGCCGATGATCAGAAAGCCCAGAATGCCTTTCAGGGTACCGGACACAATGTCCGCCAGCGATTTCTTTTGCAGCACTAGCCCCAGCAGCACAATCAGGCCAATTAAGATCGACGCTTCACCAAATATATTGATGGTGATCCAGCGCAGCACGCCAAGAAACTCGCTCATGACGGCTCTCCTGCGGGCAGAATTTTCGCCTGGGTCAGCGCCGCGGTGATTTCGGCGTTATCGATATAGTTGTTCACCACCACCACCGGACAGGACAGATGCTTAAGGTTGTCCACCAGCTCCGCGTTGGTTATCACCACATCGGCGTTGGCCGAAGCGGCGGAAGAGACATCCATATGTTCCACGGATGCCTGAATCCCGTGCTGTTTTAACACCGCCTCAACGTTCATTTTTAAAATCAGGCTGGAGCCCATACCTAAACCACAGACTGTCAGAATTTTCATCGCTATTCACTCCGTGTTCATCACGCTACAAACGCTGCGAGCCGCTGGCTAACAGCCGATAAAGTTGTTCTGGATCGTTCGAATGCATCAGGGTATGCAGGTTATTTTCATCGCTGAGTACGGTCACGATATGCTGGATAAGGTGGATATGGGCATCGCTGCTGGTTGCCGAAAGCCCCAGCACCACCTGAACCGGGTCGTTTTCCGCATGACCAAACGCCAGCGGTTCACGCAGCCTGACCGCGCTGATCTGCGCTTTCATCGCCCCCTGCTCCGGGCGGGCATGCGGCAGCGCCAGCCCGGGGGCAATGACAAAATAGGGGCCCAGCTCGCGGTAGCTATCGACCATTGCCTGGACGTATTGCGGGCTACAGGCTCCCGCGCGGCACAGCGCGTTCCCCGCCTCGCGGATGGCCTCCTCAGGGGTAGCGGCCGGGTAGTCAACGCGTATCGCCTGACGCTCAATCATCGGAGGCTCCTTGAGTTAAGTGATGACGGATAGAGGCAAGCGTGGTCGCCAGCGCCCGCTGGACGAACGCGCGCCCTTTCTCTTCGCTGGCGGCAGTGGGATCGCCCAGCACCGCATAGTCAGAAAACTCGGTCCAGGGTATCGGCTGATAGCGAAAATTGTTCGGGAAAGCCGGATAGTGCGCGCGGGCGTTGGTCATGGTGACGAACTCTGGCGCCAGCGCCAGCATCAGCGAGGTTTCGACCTCATCAGCATGCATATAGCCGGGGTAAGCCACCGCGGTGGTTTGCCGTTTTTTTACCTCTTCATCCATCCCCGCCCAGCTATAGCTAAGCAAGGTAATACCCTGCTCTTTTAGCTGCCGGGAGGCCGCTTTCATCGCATCAAAATTGCCGTAATGCGCGTTAATCACCGCCGTGGTGGTGATACCGTAGCTGGCCATGTTTTCCGCCAGCGACACCAGCAGCGACGTCAGCCGTTCATGACCGATATCAATCGCGCCCGCGTGGCCGCGCAGGGACCAGACCTGGCTGTAGGAAAAGACCGGCAGGCTCAGGGCGCACTCGCCCAGCTGCTCGTCAAGCAGCGCGCAAAACCGCTCGGCCAGCAGGTTATCGGTATCCAGCGGCAGGTGGTCGCCGTGCGGCTCGACGGCGCCGAGCGGCAATAAGGCGATCCGCGCCTTTTGTAACGCCCGCCGGGCCTCGCTTTCGTTTAAACGATGCAGCTTCATAACATCTCCTCAGGCAAAAGCGAGGTAACGCGCCGGGTTGTCGACGAAGAAATCATGCAGCAGCGCTTCGCCGTCAAACCCGGCTTCCCGGGCCTCGTCAATGAATCTTGGCCGCCAGTCGCTAAGGATAAATTTCAGCCCCAGCCCCCCTTTGCCGTAATGCGCGCTCATGGATTTACGGGCAAAATCGCCGCCGATTAAGATCTGCTTTTGATAACCGCGCTGGCAGAGCGCCAGGATGGCCTGGGTACGGATGTGCTCGGGATGATATTTGATGCGGCTGATACCGTCGAAAGAGAGAAACGCCCCGGTGTTGGCGATCTGACGGTGCAGCCAGGGATCGGGGTTACGATCCATATGAGCAAAACATAAGCGGGAGAGATCCAGCCCCCATTTTTTAAAGAGCTGCGCCTGCTCGAGTCCCATCGTCCCCATTTCCGTATGGCTGTGCATCGGCGCCCCGGTGCGCTGCTGGGCGCGAACGATAACCTCCATGGTTTTTTGTTCCAGAGGGGAAATGGCGTTATAGCCGGTACCGCACTTCACCACGCCAGCCCGATGTTCGGTGCCCTCTATCCCCTCAGTGACCTCGCGACAGACATGTTCAACCAGTTCATCAACGTCTGAATGTGCAATCCATTCGGCGAAAGTCTGCGCGGAGCCCGGCCGCTTGCTGCTCCACAGAAAGCCTTTGTTAAAACCCGCAGTGGCGATAATGTGCAGCTGCTGGCGCTGCGCCATGGCGGCGACGGCTGCGGCCTGACGGCCATAATCCGGCGCGGTGGCGTCGTATATGGCGTTACCACCCGCCCGGCGGAAGTCGCTTAATTCACGCTCTGAAGCCTGCGGATCGTCGAGTAACAGATCGTCATCCTGACGCTCGGCCCAATAGGGCGGAATACAGTAGATATGGTCATGGCTGTAGGTGACGCCCAGCTGATTAGCGGAAATATCCCCGTTTAACGTTCGAATGATGCCCATGTTTCTTGCTCCCCGGAACGGATAAGAAGGTGCTTTCAACATAGGCGCGACCCACTTGACCAGTCAAGTGATCAAGTTCGCATCGGTCATATAAAATTTCTATCTGTGAGCCCGGTAGATATTTAAAACGCGATAACGGCGCACTACGCGGCTGACTTCCCGGAAACAGAAATTATATCTGTAAGAGGATCGTGCCGGGGACGGTATAAAGATTTTCATACTTCAGTGAAAATTACGGCTGACACTGGCTGCTATAAAGGGAATGGTAAAAATACCTTTCATGCCCCCGAACGTTCCCGTAATAAAGCAGAACCTACAGGTTATGCCAGTAACTTCACGGACAAACAGGATGGGACTGTATTATTTTCCCTTTAACCATCGGATGCTTTCGCTGGATAAAATTCAAAAACGGGATTTAATGAAAACGAGCAAGGAGCAGTGATGTTCTACAGGAATGAAGTGATCAGTTATTTACAGACGAATAAAATCCTTGCGTTAAAACTCGACCGTGCCTTAACGGGCGTCGGAAAAGCGGTATCAAATCAGATTGAAAGCATAGGCGCAGGCGCGATGCGTATGCTGTATTATACCTCCTGCTTTACTGATGAGTATCAGGATGTATGCCAGCAACAAAAAAACGAAGACCTTCGATTTAAACAAGGTGTTATTTATTTGTTGCGACATGGTAATCTCGTGTACGACTTGCTAAAAATATATTTTGAACAAATATTCAAATTTAAAACCAACGATCAATTGGAATACATTAAAAAAAAGCTTATGGCGGTTAATATCCATATTGCCGCCAGTTCACTGACAAGCGCGGGATTTGCTTTAGCAACAGCATCATTTGTCGCAGTAGGCACAAGACTCAGTCTTGAGTTCAGCGCACTGGCAGGGCAAAAAGCAGGTGGGATTGTAGGCGCTATTGCCATATACGGCGTTGTCCAGAAAGCGGTTAATAGTGCACATCGTCTTCACATGACTTATCCTGCTTACTACTCAGCGCTATACGCGAAAGAGCTGGAAATGATGTATTTTCTGATAGAACCCTTGTTTGAACGCGCCGAGGCGTTTAAAGCACAATGGGTATCGGATGATGAAATTGCAGATATCATCAGGAGGATGATCCAATAATTATGATGAATTTGATTAAAAGATTGCTCAGGCGAATATTTAGGTCCCTGGTGTCGTATTATGGCCCCGCCGCGCTAACAATAGTATTTGCTTTAATTCAAGGTCTATGGTTTCCGGGGAGTCCTGCCTGGCTTATCCCCGTTTTTTTCTTATTTGTAATTTTTATTTTTTAACGATACGTAACATGGTAATCCCTGAAAATTATTACCCTCCTGAATATATAAGGAAATAGTATGTCTACACCCGCACATTTATGGCTTGAGGATGAAAATGGTTCTCCAATTATGGGTAGCTGTTTAATGCCGCTACGAATGGGATCTATCGAGTTAAAATCCTTCTCCCACGGTATCACTATCCCGGTAGATCCCAGCTGGGGAAAACTGACGGGTACCCGCATTCACCGCCCTATCACGATAGTAAAAGAATTTGATCAGACAACACCGCTTCTGTATCGCGCAGTCTGCGAAGGCCGAACCATGAAGACGGCGACAATCAAAATGTATCGTATTCTCGAATCAGGTATTGAAGCCGAATATTTCAATATCATTCTGGAAAACGTCAAGTTTACAACGGTTGCACCGTACCTCTCTCCTAACGGTATGAGTAGTACTCATCTTGAAACGCTTGAATTGCGTTATGAGGCGATCACTTGGAAGTATACGGAAGGAAATATTATCTATCGTGATAGCTGGAACGATCGTTGCTGTGCGTGATGACAAAGGGTTTCACAGGAGGTCAAGGCTTCCTGTGAGCCTCACGAGGACATCAACCGCTGGCGGGAAATCTGGTGGATAATTTAGCACCAACACCGTGGCAATGTTCCACCTTAGCGCTCCAACCGGGGGAGAATGTTCAACATAAAAGTGACGTTGTCACATGGGAATTTTTCAAAGAGAATACCGCTGCTCATGGAAAAATCGCTTTCATCACCAAGGAGGTGAATGATTTTATTATTTATAAACAACACGTTATGGAATCTTTCAGTACGTTTAATCTCAGACTAATAATCAACATCATTGATTAAAATGTTTAATTGAATGAATCGATAAAGAGAGTATTGTTAAAAACAATGATGAGCGGAGATAAATAAATGTTACGTGATTTTTTGAAGGTAGAAAAAGAGGATCGTCTGGTCGAACAACAGGACGCCAGCAGCGGTAAAGCGAATTCAACGGACGTCACCGAATGGATTATTGTGAATAAAAATGGTGATAAAAAAGGCCGGGTGGCGTTATTCAATCAATTTACCACCCGCCGTTCCTATTGCGTGAATTACCGCATCACCCAGTTTGATAATAGCGGCAAAGTGGTTGTCGACCGGCTGGCGGAATCAATCTGATCCCGGGGAACGTTATCACGCCGGCGTCCCGCGCCTTTAGCCCGGCCCGTCGCTGGCGGCGGCCAGCAGCGGCACAATCACATCGCTTAACGGCGTGGGGATATGGTGAATACGGCCATATCGCTGAACGACCCCGTTGCGAATATCCCACTCCAGCGGCAGCCCGGCCTCGCGATCCGTCAGTATTGAAGTGCTTAAATCCGGAGGCGCTCGATGGAAACCGGCGAGAATTTCCTGCGGCACGCCGTCGTCCAAGCTGGCGCCTGCGGCGCGCGCCACCGTCAGCCCCTCTTGCAAATAGGCTAAAGCAAGCGCCGTGATATCGTCGCGGGCAAACATCCCTGCCCGCCTCCCCGCCAGCACCATCAGACCGGCGACCGCATTCTGCAGCAGTTTGCGCCACGCAACGGAAAGAAAATCCGCGCTGATATCCACTTCACAGCGCGTGTCCCGTAGCGCGTGCCGCACCCGCTCGGCCCCCTCAACATCCGGCAGCGTCAGGCGCGGTTTCGCCCGCAGCCAGACCGACGCTTCAGGTTCACGCTGGGCGGGGAACCAGACGACCGATGGCAGCACGGCCGCTTCCGCCACGTATGGCGCGAACAGCGTTTTTTGTTCAACGCCGTTTTGGAGCACGCAGACTACCGTTCGATCGTGACACAGCGCTTGCAGCCACGGTGCAATAGCCGCAATTTGTGTCGCTTTTACCGCCACAAATACCAGGTCGTACGGCGCGGCGACCGATGCCGGTTCCGTCAAGACCGGCCCCGGCACCACAATATTTCCACCATCAAAACGCAGCGAAAGCTGCGGGTGCGCACGGCGGCCGCATACCAGAGGCGTACGGCCAACCTCGTGCAGCGCCGCGGCGATGGTGGTACCAATTGCGCCCGGACCGATCAGCGCAACGGTGGGTTCTTCAACTGTCATCTATGCCTCCAGGCCGCTTCCGGCCCCTGAGATTTCATTAGTACGTAACATAAACGCGACTTCGTTCGCATTACCATTTTATTCATATGGGTAATCTGAATGTGTGTGTCAGCGTACACACTTTTCACCATCAACAAGGAAGGTACATGTTTCCAGAATACAGAGAGCTGATTTCTCGATTAAAAACCACGCATCCGCGCTTTCAGTCGCTATTCGAAAAACATAATGCACTCGATCACGACATTTCCCGCATAGAAGGAGTCGATGGCAAAGGATACAGTCTCGAGCTTGTACAGATGAAGAAAGAAAAACTTATGTTGAAGGACGAGATGCTCAAAATCCTCCAGCATGAAAGCTTGATGTAAACAAGAAGGCCGCCGGATGGCGGCCTTCTTATAGCACCAGGCTACGAGCGAATAAACGCCAGCAGATCGGCGTTAATCACATCGGCGTGCGAGGTATGCATACCGTGCGGAAAGCCGGGATAAATTTTTAGCTGGCTGTTCGGCAGCAGCTTATCCTGCAGTATCGCGGCGTTTTGATAAGGCACAACCTGATCATCATCGCCCTGCATCACCAGCACCGGCAGCGTAATGGCTTTTAAATCTTCGGTCTGGTCGGTTTCCGAAAACGCCTTAATCCCCTCATAGTGCGCTTTTGCGCTACCGGTCATGCCCTGCCGCCACCAGTTCTGAATCGTGCCCTGGGACACCTCCGCGCCTTCACGGTTAAAGCCGTAGAACGGCCCGGACGCCACGTCGAGATAAAACTGCGAGCGGTTGGCGGCCAGCGCTTTGCGAAAACCATCAAACACCTCGATTGGCGTACCGCCCGGATTACTCTCCGTTTTTACCATCAATGGCGGAACCGCGCTGATCAGCACCGCTTTGGCCACGCGCCCCTGCGGCTGACCATACTGCGCAACGTAGCGCGCAACCTGCCCACCGCCGGTAGAATGCCCGATATGCACGGCATTATGCAGATCCAGATGCTCCGCCACCGCTGAGGCATCGGCGGCATAATGATCCATATCGTGACCGTCACTCACCTGATCTGAACGACCATGACCGCGTCGGTCAATCGCAATAACCCGGAACCCTTCTGCCAGGAAAAACAGCATCTGGTTATCCCAATCATCGGCACTTAAAGGCCAGCCATGATGGAATACGATCGGCTGCGCCTCCTTCGGGCCCCAGTCTTTAAAGAAGATATTGACGCCGTCTTTGGTTGTCACAAATGCCATGTTACAAACTCCTCTCGTGAGAAAACAAGGCTGCGGGCCTGACGCCTGCAGTGGGTCGGGTCTTAAGGCGGGATGCTATGTCTGGACGATAGCGTCTCGTTAGGTGTGAAAATGACCTGGCTGGAAAAGTGTAGATGATTTTTGCCGATACTGAGCGTTCGCTTTGTATCCGATAAATGGGCTGTAAACAGCCCGGTTAAGCATGCAGGAAGGAAAATTTAACGCAGGACGAACTTAATAACGCCGGATGGTTACCGTTTCGGCTCCCGCCTGGTCGAGCGCGGCGAGGCCCTCCTCTATCCGCCCGAGGCTTATCAGCCCGGGGGAGTGGCGAAAATCCTCGCGAAAAATGGCCAGATTGCCCCACGGCGCGTAATAGGCGATGTCGCCGCGCCGTGGGGTCATTGAGGCGCCAGAATCCGCGCGGCGCAGTTTCGTCGGCAGCCAGGCGATTTTTTCCGTGGAACCATAATCCTCGAGCTTCACCGTCATCGGCAGCTGCGCCAGGAACTCATTAGCCGCTGCGCTCTCATCCAGCGAGCCGACAACAGTGGCGCCATTGAACTCAAACTGAATCTTCACCGCGTTCTCCCGCCCGGCGGCAAATGCCGCCCCCGTCGTAGCAATAAAAATCAATAGCGTGGCGCTAAGAGAGTTGAACATCCGCTCACCCTGCCAGGCCACGAGCGCGCAGGACTTCACTCACCACCGCTACCGCCGAAAAGGCATTTGGCCAGCCGGCATAGAAAGCAGCATGCGCAACGATCTCCCCCGCCTCTTGTGCGGTGAGGCCGTTATCCATCGCCCGGTTAAGGTGGTAGCCAATTTGCGCGCTTTGCCCGGCGGCAATCAACGCGCTGACCGTGACCAGGCTGCGGTCGCGCGGCTTCAGCCCCGGTCGCTGCCACAGGTCAAGAAACAGCGGTTGAGTCGTAAACTTCACCAGTCCAGGGGAAATCGCGCCGAAGTTCTGTTCTACGGTTGTTGAACGCTGGTTCTCCACCGCCTGATTAAGAGGGAGCAGCTCCGGGGAGGCAGCAGCCAGCTGCTCGCGGCCAATGCCGCGCGCGACAAAAATATCTTTCGTCACCGCAACGGCGGCCATCGCGTTGGGCCAGCCGGAATAAAAAGCCAGATGCGTGACGATCTCTGAGATTTCAGCCGCCGTGACGTCGTTATCCAGAGCAACTTCAACGTTATGTTTTAGCTCCGCCGGCTGATTACGGGCGATAAGAATCGCCACGGTCACGATGCTGCGGTCGCGACGCGAGAGTTCTGTTCTCTGCCAGAGATCCCCTATCAGCACCTCGCTGCCGAAACGGGCAAGCGCCGGCGCGACGGTTTGAATATCCTCAGCGGACAATACGGATGGACTACGTGGAGCCATTTTTTCACCTCTTTTTTCTTCTGCCAGGGCTGGCGCGCCCAGCATTAACGACATTGCAGCTACGGCAATAAAAGCTTTCATCCTGAACACCTTTCCGACACGTTAATTCTTCAGCCTTTCCACCAGTTGACGCTGGTATTCAGGCAGTTGATCGCGGCTGGCGCGCTGAAAAACCAGCGGAGGCAGCCAGGTCATTCCCGCATGCAGCGCGCTGGCCTTCATTGGCGTAAAGACGTCGGCCAGGCTGACGCCCGTTCGCCCGGTCTCGCCGTATGTCGCGTCACCGCCTGCGGCCGTCGTGACAATCAGCATCTCTTTGCCCTGCCATACTCCCGGCCCTACGCTGCCCCAGGTATCGTTCAACCAGGCCTTCATCATCGGGGTGATGTTGAACCAGTGGGTCGGGAAGATAAAAACGATGCGCGAGCGTTCCCGCATGAGCCGTCGCTCTTCATCGGCATTGATATTTCGGGTGTCAAAACCGTAAAGCGCCTCGAGATTGCGTACGGTCACGCCGGGTACGCTTTGCGCTGCGGCCTCAAGACCTTTGGTCATGACCGATTGCTCGGGATACGGATGAGAGACGATAACCAGCGTGTTAGCCTCTGCCGCGCGGCTGGTAGAGGTAAAGCTAAACAGAAACGCGATGACGGCCAAAAGCCAGAACAGACCGGGAATACAGCGGTGCGAATAGTTCATCAAGCTCTCCTTCTCTTTTGCCACAGGGTAAGGCGCGGAATAAGAAGGAGCCAGCCCTCGCTATCGAATGGGGCTGTGAGTTATTTTCATCAATCGGACTACAGACCGAGCGGCTTCATTTCCCGCACAAGGGAGATTAACAGGCGCAGCCCGGTGGGAACCTGATGACGGCTGGAGTAATAGATATAGAATCCCGGTCCGTATGAGGCCCAGTCGGTCAGCACCAGACGCAGGCGCCCTGCGCTGACGTGCTCTGCTATCAGCGGTTCCGGCAGGTACATCAGGCCAAACCCCTGCAGAATGGCCACCACGCCCGTCTCCGCCAGATCGACCGTTAACAGCGGCGGTACTTTGACGGTGAGCTGCTCTTCGCCACGTTCAAACTCCCATTTATAAATGCGGTTGTTTCCCAGACGATTGCTGACGCAGCGGTGCTGTTGAAGATCGTGAGGATGCCGGGGCTCGCCAAAGCGGGCAAGATATTCCGGGGATGCGGCGACCACCCAGCGCACATCGGCGGACAGCCGCTGCGCCACCATATCTTCAGGCACGGTTCCGCCATAGCGGATCCCTGCGTCAAACCGCGCTTCCGTTACATCAACAATGCGGTTGCTGGCCACGATATCCAGCTCAATATCGGGGTAACGTTCAGCAAAAACAGGCAGGACCGGAGCCAGCAGCAGCGTGGCCGCCTCGACGGCGACGTTGAGCCGAATATGTCCCGCAGGCGAGTCGCGAAACTGGTTGAGCTGTTCAATCGCGCCATCTATGGCGGCCACCGGCTCGCTCACCGCGCTGGCCAGACTCTCACCTGCCGCCGTCAGGGTTACGCTTTTGGTCGTACGGTTCAGCAGACGCACGCCCAGCCGCGCCTCAAATCCCTTGATCGCGTGGCTCAGCGTCGATGCGCTCACCCCAAGTTCAACGGCAGCTTTACTAAAACTCTGATGGCGGGCTATGGCGAAAAAATAGACAAGATCGGCCATGTCGGCACGGGTTATATTCATACGGTCTCGCTAACTGGATAGACTTTAAGCTGAAAAAACAACGTTACTTTGATGTGATGGCGTATCGTGACGTTGATCCGACCAGGAAAATCAAAGACCTGGATGCACGAGCAATCTTCCGGGCGGTATGTTTATACTACAGGCGTCAGCCTTGATAAACTGACCTTCCGACCGGAGATAAACCCATTTTATCCGCCAGAGGCGCATTTATGTTACCTGATTGCGATAAAGCCATCGTCCTGCTGCATGAAATCTACGGCATCAACGCGCATATTCAGCGATCCGCCGCGACCTGGCGCAGCCGCGGCTTCGATGCGTACACGCCAGCGCTTTTCCCTCACTCTGCGCCGTTCGCCTATGAGCAGCAGGAGCAGGCCTGGCGCCACTTTTCCGATAACGTCGGATTTGATACCGCCGCCATCGTGTCGCTGCTGGCCGAGCTAAGAGCGAAATACGGCACGCTAATCCTTATCGGCTACAGCGTGGGCGCCACCTTAGCCTGGCTGGCCGCCAGAAGCGGACTCTGCGACGGTGCGGTTTGCCACTACGGTTCACGGATCCGCCAGTACTGCGATGCGGCGCCTCCGTGCCCAACGCAGGTGATTCTCGCCCGCCATGAGCCGGCGTTCGATCCCCGCGCCCTGCAAAACGAGCTGGAGAAATATCCCTCCGTGGCCTGCCGGATGTTCAATGCGCAGCACGGCTTTTGCGATGCCGACAGTCCGGCGTGGGATGCGCGCCTTGCGCAGCAGGCGGACGAAGACACGCTGCGGTTTTTAACGCTTATTCAGCAAAGACAGGAGGCCTGATGCATCAGATATTTCAATGGATTAACGAACCCGCGACATGGTCAGAAGAGGACGGCGAACTGCGCGTCGTCACCGATGCGCAAACCGACTTCTGGCGCGAAACCTGGTACGGGTTTGAGCGTTTTTCCGGGCATATCTACGCCACGGAAGCCGCGGGGGACTTCACCTTTCAGGTAAGGGTGCGAGCAGATTTCAGTACGCTGTATGACCAGGCAGGGATCATGTTAATGCAGGACGCCAGGCGCTGGATTAAGGCCGGTATCGAGTACAACGACGGCGCGCCCGCTATCGGTAGCGTACTGACGCAGGGAACATCAGACTGGGCAACCGGTATTTTCCCGGGCGACCCCGGTGAGTTCTGGCTGCGTCTGACCCGCCGCGGAGAAGCGCTGCGCCTGCAGTATTCAACGGATGGCCAACTGTGGCCGCTGCTGCGGCTGTGCCCTTTTCCGGGCGGCGCGGCGAAGGTCGGCATCATGTGCTGCACGCCGCAGCGCAGCGGCCTGCGGGTTACTTTCGACCAGATATCACTGCTGCCGCCGAATGATAAAGATTTGCACGATCTGAGCTGAGCAGTCGGCTCGCGCGCGGGCAAAATCGCTGAAGAATCGCGACGAAGGTATGATTTCTGGCTCCTCGGGCTGCCCGTGCTCGCGCCTTGCTGCTAGATTGGCAGCAGCAACCTTCAGGCGAAAAATGAGGAGGAGTCATGTTTTCCTATATCATGCTCGGCACTAACGATCTGCCGCGCGCGATTCGTTTTTACGACCCGTTGATGGAGATGCTGGGGCAGCCCCGGAGCGGCCGCAGCGAGCAAGGCGCATCGTGGGGGACATTCAGCGGAAACCGCACCATCGGGCTGTGCGTTGGCAAACCGTTCAACCAGCAACAGGCAACAGCGGGCAACGGCGCTATGGTGGCCCTGAACGCACGTTCGGTTGAGCATATTCAGCAACTGCATCAGCTGGCGCTACGCCTGGGAGGAAGTGATGAAGGCGCCCCAGGACACCGCCCGCAGTACGGTGAAGGTTTCCACAGCGCCTACGTCAGAGATCCGGACGGCAACAAGCTGGCGTTTGTTTATTACGCAAACGCAGACTAAGCCCCACGCCGGAAAGTTAAGGCAGGGTTAGCGCATGGCGAAACCCTGCGCATCTCTCAATATCGCGACGGATGCTCTCAGCCAGATGATTCGATTTCGGCAAATGGCCATGCAAATCGCGGCCTTGTCTGCATCAGCCTTCCGTAAACATTCCCGACCTGAACGTCTCCCTCATGGCTTCGATCTCTTCCTGACGGGCCGCCTGTAAGGCAGACAGCATATTGCAGGTAAAATCCACAAAGCCAACGCCGTTGGCGGTCACCAGGTTGCCGTCGCGAACCGAAGGCACGTTTCTGTACCGCGCGGCGCCGCTGTAGGCTGACCCCGCCCGGCTCTGCAGGTAGGCCAGCCCGTTCGAGGTGTGGTCGACATCATTGAGAAAGCCATGCGCGCCAAGAAAGGCCGAAGCGTCGCATATCGCGCCTACCACGATCTGCCGGGCCTGCGCTTGTTCTACCAGAGGCACAACCCGCCGGGCCTCCTCTCCCCACCAGTTCATTCCGCCCACCAGCACCAGCGCGGCGTAATCATCGGGTATCGTCTCGAAGGTATAATCCGGCAGGCAGCGCACCCCGCCAATTGACCTCACCGGCCCCTCATCGGCAGCCACGGTCCTGACTTCGTATCGCGGTTCCCATACGCCAAAACCGCGGCGTAGCCCCGGTGCCAGCAGCGCGAACTCCCAGTCGGCGTACTCCTGGATGAGGACAAACAGCACTTCTTTACGCGTATCCATAGACATCGCACTCTCCTTTTATTAACAGAATTTGCCGTCGCAGCATCCGGGTACCGATGGACACTATCGCCGTACTGCCGCCAAAAACTGTATAAATTCACAGTATAAAAGGCAAGGCTATTTTGCCCCTTGCGGCAACCCGAATCGATTTTTGCGAGTCAGCTCCCCGGATAGAAAACTATCCGGGGCAATGGCTATCGTCTCCCGCGCGCTGAGCCCGCGTTTAATGAAATAGGCCTGCGCGCCAGGAGAACCTCCCTCGTGATGTACAGCGTATATCCCTCCGGCCGCAGCCTGGGTGCCCGCAGTTCTTTCAGCGTAATACCGACGATATCTCCCGATTGAAGACGTTGACGGATCGCGCTACCGCTAAGCCGCAGCGCTCGTCTCAGGACCGACAGCAGGCTGGTCTGAAAGGCGCGCGTGACCCTGACATCCACCCTCACCTGAGAAGCGCGAACAAGGTTGATGCGCCAGCGTTCCTGAACCACAAAGTCAGGCGTACCCGATAGCGCCGCGCGATTACGCCGCAGAACGACCGGATCGTGAGAGTAAGCTTCGACGGCAGATTTATCGTTAGCGATAAGTCGCGCGTAGAGCTGCGGATTGATTTTGCTGACGGGCAAACGCGAGAACAGGCTGATGTTCCAGGTATACGCGCAGCGCACGCACTTATAGATACTCCAGACATCGAGCACTTTTTTTTGCGAGTTGACCCGGAAGGCGCCGGATGGGATGAAATCCTGCTGCCCATGACAGGCGGGGCAGCGCTTGCTAATCAGCTGATAGCCGACTGGCCTGACGTTCCATGTAATTTTCATGGTGAACCTTTTTTTAACCCATACAAAAGCGGATCCGTCGAAAACGGACCGTGATTTTTGCGATGTGAAAAATATTTAGAGAATACTTTTCAGTGGGTTAAAAAAAGATTTCCAACGCGACGACCCTGTCTGACCGTGAATGAATGCGTTCAAGAGTAGCAAAGCGGCAAGCGGGCTAAATATGCATTAAATCAATAAATACATAGAAATCATTCACAAACGACGTTGTTTACCTTCTGTTCACAAAACGAGAAGCGGCTCACTGATCAAACAAACCTAAACGTTTATGTTTAGCCTCATAAACGTTTAGGTCAAGGAAATAGCCGTCTGTATCGCGGGTAATTTCATAAATACAGAGAGCGAAATATGCGTAAAGCAACGATGCGGGATGTGAGTGAAGCGACGGGATTTTCTATGTTTACCGTTTCACGCGCGCTAAACGGTGGCGATGGCGTTGCTGACGACAGCCGGGAGCTGATTTTAAAAGTGGCGCGAGAACTCGGCTACGTACCTAACCGCGCGGCCCAGGCGCTACGCCGCTCAAGCAGAGACTCGGTGGCGGTGATTACCGCCCATGCCTCGAACTCTTACTACCTCAACCTGATGTCCGGTATTCAGCAGATGCTGCAGCCGTCGCAGTGGACCGTAGTGCTTGGCGATATCGCGGTCAACGGTACCTACGACCGCGCGCAGGAAGATCGCATGATTAACCGCCTGATCGAGTCGCGAATGGCCGGGATCATTTCGACGGTGACGCTTCAGCCGGAAAGCCTGAGCCTGCTGGCGAAATGGGATATTCCGGTCGTCTTCGTTGACTCACCTCCCCGCGGCGAGCACAACTTTCCCAGCGTCACGACCGACAATTATCAGGCCAGCCTGCTGGTGGGGACCCATCTGGCGCAGCACGGCTATAAAAGCTGGCTGCTCCTCATCTACCCGGACCGCTGGACCACGCGTTTTGAACGCGAGCGCGGTATTCGCGAGGCCGCAGAGCGCTGCGGCGCAACGCTTGAAGTTGTCGAAACGGAGAACGACGCGCAGTCGGCTGCGGACACCCTGAGCCGATACCTGGACCGCCAGACATCGCTGCCGGACGCGCTTATTGCCGGTAACAACCCTATTCTGCTGGGTTCACTTAAACAGCTTCAGCAGCGCCAGATAGCCATCCCCAACGATATGGCGCTTATCGCCTACGATGAATTCGACTGGGCGCCGCTATTAAATCCGCCGCTAACGGTGCTCAATGAAAACAGCGAAGAGATTGGCAGGCAGTCGGCTGAAATGCTTATCCAGTTAATTAATCCGGAAGGAAAAGGAGAAATTAATACCCAGCGTAAAGTTCCCGCCGAACTGGTTATTCGCCAGTCCTGCGGCTGTAGAAAATGAATAACTATTAAAAAGATTGCTGACAACGTACCGCCCGGACGGCATTGCCCGGCGGCGCTTCCCCTGCACGGGCCGACAGAAATGGTGCTTGCGGTTTTCGTCGGCCGGGTAAGGCGCCACCCGACAAAAAAGCGGGCTACGGCGTGCTATACGCGCTCATCATTTTAGCGATGTAAATAACGGCTGAATTTCAGTCGCTACCGAAAAACAACATCAGGGGATTATTTCTGAGGCTTCCCCACACCTGGCCGTACCTTATACCACACGATAATGAAAGGAGCAGAATATGACCAAACTTCGCAAAGCATGGCTGGCTGTCGCGGTTAGCGCGGTAATCACCACCATGACAGGGTTTATTCCCGCAGCCAGCGCCGCGCCGCAGGATGGCAAAAAAATCTCCCGCATCGGCTTAATGGTGCAGGACATGTCCAACCCCTTCTTCTCGGCAATGGAAAGGAACGCTAAGCAGGCCGCGGCGCAAATCGGCGCAACCCTTAACGTACAGGATGCACAGGTCGATCTGGCAAACCAGAACACGCAGATTGACGCGTTTATTCAGCAGAAAGTGGATCTCATCATTATTTCCGCCGTCGATGAATCCGGGATCGAGCCGGCCATTCAGCGGGCAAAAGCCGCCGGAATTATCGTTATCGCAGTCGATACGCCCGCGAAAGGCGCAGACGCGGCGATCATGACCAACGCCATCCAGGCCGGGGAAACCTCCTGCGAATACCTGTTCAGCCAGATGGGCGGCAAAGGCAAAGTGCTGCTGGTGGATGGCACGCCGATTCAGACCATTATCGACCGCATCAAAGGCTGTAAAAACGTCGCGCAAAAATACCCGGATATCAAAATCGTCGGCCAGCAGGCATCGCGCAACGACCGCGCTTCCGGCCTGATGGTGACCACCGACATGCTCACAGCCAATCCGGACGTCGCCGGTATTTTCGGCATGAACGATCCTTCCGCGCTCGGTGCGGTACTGGCCGTTGAACAGGCGGGCAAAGCGGGCGCGATCAAAGTTACCGGCGTCGACGGTAGCCCGGAAGCGGTTGAAGAACTTAAGCGCAGCGGCTCGCCGTTTATCGGTACCGCAACGCAAAATCCGGGCGAAATGGTGCGCCAGGCCATCACGCTTGCTCAGGATATGGTCGACGGCAAACCGATCGCCTCTCATACCGTCCTGATCCCCAGCGTACTGGTCACCCGCGATAACGTCGACAGCTATCCGGGCTGGTAATCACTTCGTCACTTTAAGAGGCAAAAACGGGATGACGCTCAGGTTCATCCCGGAGGGCAAAGACAATGGCCGATACAACATCACCTCCCTTGCTCAGGCTGGAAGGGATTTCAAAACGCTACGGCGCGACCCTGGCGCTGAACAACGTACGCTTTGATTTATTCGCCGGAGAGGTCCATGCCCTGATGGGGGAAAACGGCGCGGGCAAATCCACGCTGATGAAGATCCTCTCCGGTAACGAGCAGCGCGATAGCGGCGTTATTTTTATCGACGGGCAGGAGATTGATATTCGCACGCCCAGGGATGCCCGCAAATATGGCATCGCCATTATCCACCAGGAGCTGAATACGGTTCCCGATATGACGGTGGCGGAAAACCTGTTTCTCGGCCAGGAACCGACCGCTTTCGCCGGTATTCTCGATCGCAAACGGATGCACCGGGAGGCCCGGGAGAAGCTGGACCGGATTAACGCGGACATCGACCCGCAGGCGCCGCTCGGCTCGTTGAGTATCGGGCGTCAGCAAATGGTCGAGATCGCCCGCGCCGTCAGTGAAAACGCCAAAGTGCTGGTGCTTGATGAGCCGACCGCCGCCCTGTCGCGGGCGGAGACTCTCCAGCTATACCGGCTGATCGAGCAGATGCGTCAGGATGGCGTCGGGATGGTCTATATCTCGCACCGCATGGAAGAGGTATGGCAGCTGGCAAACCGGGTCACGGTCTTCAGGGACGGCACGTGGATCGGCACGGAAATCCTCGGCAACGTCTCAACCACCGATATCGTCCGCATGATGGTCGGCCGGCAAATCGTCGATCTTTATCAGCACGAGCCGCGTACGCCCGGCAAGGTACTGCTGGAAGTCAGGGACCTGGCAGGCAGTGCGACCGGCCCGGTCTCCTTTGAGGTCAACGCGGGCGAAGTGGTGAGCATGTCCGGTCTGGTGGGCTCCGGGCGAACCGAAGTCGCTCGCCTGCTCTTCGGCGCCGACCCGCGCACCCAGGGAAGCGTGCGCATTGACGGCCGGACGAGCAATCCGGTAGACCCCACCGCCGCTATCGCCGACGGTATCGGGATGGTGACCGAAGACCGCAAAACTCAGGGACTGTTTCTCGGGCATTCGGTTGAGCACAACATTGATATCAGCTCGCTGGATAACTTTGTCGCCGGCGGCGTGGTGAAACGCAAGTCGATTCGCGCCGCCGTCCTTGAGCAGATGCGCAGGCTGCGGCTGCGGGAAAATGCGGTTGAACTGCCCGTCAGCGCCCTGTCCGGCGGAAACCAGCAGAAAGCGGCGCTGGCGCGCTGGCTGCTGCGCGATTCGAGGCTGCTTATTCTCGATGAACCGACCCGCGGCGTGGATATCGGCGCCAAAAGGGAAATCTACGAACTGATCGACAAGCTCGCCCGCGCTGGGAAAGCCATTCTGGTGATCTCCTCCGATTTACCGGAGGCCATCGGCATTAGCGACCGCGTGCTGGTCATGCGCGGCGGGCGAATCGTTCATCAGTTACCCTCGTTTTCAGCCACGGAAGAAGAAGTGATGCTGCACGCAACAGGAACCTTTACCAGTCAATCCGGAGAATGCCATGGACAACAATAAACCTGTGACGGAACTGCCGGTCAAAGCGCCGTTTGATTTTGCGAAATGGTGGGATCGGGTGGGGATCTTAATCGTTCTGCTGGTGCTGCTGATCCTGATGTCCACCTTCGCGCCAAACTTTAACCGCGTCGATAATCTGCTGAATATCGCCCGCTCGATTTCCGTCAACGCTATTCTGGCGGCGGGCATGACCTTCGTCATTTTAACCAGCGGCATTGATTTATCCGTCGGGTCAATCGTCGCCGTTTCCGGCGTAGTCTCAGTGGTCGCGGCGATGGCCGGGCTCCCTGCGCCGCTGGCGATTCTGGCCGGCGTTGGCGTGGGCGCGCTGTGCGGCCTGCTTAACGGCGTGCTCACCGCCTATCTCGCTCTCGCGCCCTTTATCGTCACTCTCGGCACCATGACCTTCCTGCGCGGTATGGCCTACACCATTACCGAAGGGCAGCCTATTGTGTCGAGCAGCCTGAGCTTCCGCGAGCTGGGAAATGGCTATCTTGCCGGTATCCCCGTGCCGGTCATTATTATGCTGATTGTTTATCTGCTGGCGTGGTTCATTCTTGAGCGCACGCGGTTCGGCCGTCATATCTATGCCGTCGGCGGCAACGCCCAGGCCGCGCGCCTGGCCGGCGTACGGGTCAAACGCGTGCTGGCGGCGGTCTACATGATTGCCGGCGTCTGCGCGGGTCTGGCAGGCATTATCTTCGCCGCCAGGGTGATTTCCGCCCAGCCCACGGCGGGTACGGGATATGAGCTGGACGCCATTGCGGCGGTGGTGCTGGGAGGCACCAGCCTCGCCGGTGGACGCGGGCGGATTATCGGCACCCTGATTGGGTCGATTATTCTTGGCGTACTCAGCACCGGCCTGATTCTGCTGAGCGTGCCCTTTTTCACCCAGCTATTGATTAAAGGCATCGTCATCATTCTTGCCGTGGCGATTGACGGGCTGAAGCAGCATCCGGAGCTGTTTACCTTCTGGCGGAAAAAAGAGATCGCCCGTACCCGCTAGCTTTCCCTGACGCTTTGTTTATCCGCCGCGCTGGCGGCGGGTCTTCGCACGCTTAAATTTTAATGGAGTATACCCTCATGACATATCACATTACGCTGACGGACCCGATGAACGGTACCCGGGATCGCGAACCGATTACGTTTACTCTCCCGGAGAAACTGCAGGAGCCCCTGTGGTGGGCAATCACCAGCGAGGACCAGCGGATCCTTTGCCAGCGCCTCACCCATGAGTCGACGCAAAACAGTACCGCCTTTATCGCGACGGTCAGCTTCAGCGGGACCCTCAAGATGCGGCTTGACCACCCGCTCACGGCGGCTGAAGTCGGTGAAATCGCCGGTATCCACCGGCTGCCTGGCCGGGAAAAGGACTGTTTTGTCCGTCTCAATACCGGCTGTTTCGATCTGGAAATGTGTCGGGGAACCGCCCAGGGCGTCGGTGCATCCAAGTGGGGGCTGCGCCATTTTCGCGCGCTGCAGGACAACGTCGAGCTGCTTCCTTCCGGAAATAACGCCATTGGCGGGTTTTACGGCCCGTTTTTCACCCCGGAAAATGGGCTGATAAACCCGCCGGAGCATACCCTCGTTGATATTGAGATCCTCGAGGAAGGCCCGGTCTATCATCACTACCGCATGCGCGGCGCGATCCCCGACGGATTATTACCGGAGCTGCGCGGTAAACGTTTCTCCATCGACTGGAAATTTAGCTGGAACACGCCCTGGTTTCAGCGGCGCTACTGCGTAGATGATTTTTCAACGGTGATTAACGGCCGTTCGGTGACCAACAAGATCACCGTCGGCGACGAATTTGAGAGCGGCCCGGGAAAACTGCTGTTCGATCGCTTCGCGGCGTACGGCGGCACCCGCTATCGCGCGGGCGACCCCTATGCCGAAGAGCTGGTCGCCATGGTGGCCAATACCGTCACCACCTCGGAAAACCAGAGTCCGAAATTTACCGAATTCCGCGAACAGCTCGCCGATATGGCCTCCGCCCACTGGGATCTCTACTGGCGGATGTTCTGCCGCTGGGAGAACGTGCTCGATGAGGCGGAGATTCGCGAACGGCTGAGCCAGGTTCGCGCCCGGGCGCATCGCAGAGCCGATCTCACCGAGCGGGAATGGCTGCTGACCGATTCGCCCGTTGACGTTTCCGCCGTCGCGGATGAAACCATCTTTCCCGGGCCGGCCAGTAAAACCGTCGAGTATGATTCAGCGAGCGGCCGGGCGATGATCTGGTGGACCTCCCGCCCCTCCGGCGCGTTTCAGATAGTCCAGCGCCGCCAGTCCGGATGGGTTAACTGGGGCAGCAACGGCGAAAACGAGTGTCCGGAGCTCCCCGTCGGCGTCGATATCAAGACCGCCTGCGGACGTTTTGCCGAAAACTGGATGCAGGTAGCCGATCGGCTGGAAACCCCGCCGGTGGTCGCGGTGATCCAGGGAGAAAAGCCATGATCCTCTGCTGCGGAGAAGCCCTCATCGACATGCTGCCCTGTCGGAGCCGCGAGAACGCCCCCGCCTTTACTCCCTGCGTTGGCGGGGCGGCGTTCAATACCGCCGTCGCCCTGGGTCGCCAGGGGATGGCGGTCGCGCTGTTTTCCGGTTTATCGGACGATTTTATGGGTGACATGCTGCGCCACACGCTTGACGCCTCCGGCGTGGATTATTCGCCCTCAACCCGCGCGCCGCTGCCCACCACCCTCGCCTTCGTCAGGCTGGTAGGCGGTCAGGCCCGCTATACCTTTTACGATGAGAATAGCGCCGGTCGAATGCTGACTGAAAACGACCTGCCGACGCTCGGGGATGACGTCTCCGCCGTTCTGTTCGGCTGCATCAGCCTGATCGCCGAACCGTGCGGCAGCGTTTATGAAGCGCTGATGGTAAGGGAAGCGCCGCGTCGGGTGATGTTCCTCGACCCTAATATTCGTGAAATTTTCATCCCGGACCGGCAGAAACACCTGGCGCGCGTGAGGCGCATGATTGCGTTAGCGGATATCGTCAAGCTTTCCGATGAGGACCTCGCTTGGTTTGCCGAACCCGGCGAAGAGTATGAGGTGATAGGCCGCTGGCTGGCGAGGGGGCCGAAGCTTATCGTGGTCACCCGCGGCGCTGACGGCGCTGATGCCTGGACCGCTGATTTTCATCTGCATGTGCCCGCTATTCGCGTAGCGGTGGCCGATACCGTCGGCGCGGGCGATACGGTGAATGCCGGTATTCTCGCCAGCCTCTCGCAGACAGGGCTCCTGGAGAAGGAGAAACTAGTGACACTGTCACGCGAGCAGGTTCGCCAGGCGGTGGATCTGGGGATGCGCGCCGCCGCGGTGACGGTTTCCAGGCCGGGCGCTAACCCGCCCTGGGATCATGAACTCTGAAGACAGCGGACGCCCTGTCGGCAACCGACAGCCAGATGAGGGTCTGAAACAGCGTTTATTGATGGACCCTTATCCTGATTTATGTTGTATATGATTTGAGGCCCAATTATTGAATGAAAGCTAAACCAGCTTCATTTATTCATGGGTTATTGTCGACTAATCCATTAATATCAGATAATTAGATCGTCATTCAGTTTCTGTCGATCGCGTTAACAGACATCAGGGACAGGACGTCAATAATGAAAAACAATCCATGGTTCGTGCGTTTGCGTAATACCTCTATTCCGCAGCATAAGCTGCGTCCGGCGAAATGGCTGGCGCTGATTGCCCTGCTGCTGCTGCTGGCGCAGTTGACGATAGAGTTTTTACTCTTAGCATAAGCACAATAAAATCGGCTGTTGGTGTTCAAATTCGCAAGCGCCGATAAGAATAAACTCAAGTTTAATTCGTGATAAGCATCTCAGTTTATCAACAACGGCTAGACAGAAAGAACGCAGGCATGCTAGTAATTAATTCAAGCAAGGGAACGGATTTAAATTAAACACCATTTAAACCCTACCCGTCAGGCTGAAAAATTAATTGATAATGGTTTGGATTACTGAACGATTATCAAAAGGGTAAGTGAATCGAAGGCCCTCAGAGACGAAAGTCTCTGAGGGCCTTTTTTGTTTTTTTCTATCTCAGGAGTCAAAAAATGTCTAAAGAACGTCGTCTCTCTCGCATTTTCGCAAAAGATGGTAAATCCGTCACGCTGGCGCTGGATGGCTACTATTTTTCAAGCAAAACAAATGGTATTGATAATACGATAAATCAGCTTCCGGCCCTTGTTGAAAGCGGCCTGGACTGCGCGCTGGTCACTTATGGCATGTTGAAAAATTTCCGCGAAGTTTTCAATTGCGTTCCCGTTGTATTACGCGTCGATAGCACAGTGAATATTTTTGATAATACCGTTCCCGATACGACTCCCGTCTTTTCCATTGAGGATGCGCTGAAAGTGGCTGCGGAAGGCGTAGTGTGTATGACCTTCCCCGGCGCGTTCAATGAAGAGAAAACGCACATCATGGCGATGCAGCTGGCGCAGGCCGCCGATCGCTGGAACGTGCCGCTGATCGTGGAATCCCTGCCGTACGGCTATCCCGTGACCAGCGACGACTCCAACAACCCGGCCGTTATCGCCGCCTCGGCCCGCATCGCCGTTGAGCTGGGGGCTGACGTGATCAAAACCCGCTTTACCGGTACCGAAGATGATCGGCTTATCGTCGAAGCGGCCGGCGTGCCGGTACTCGCGCTGGGCGGCCCGAAAACCGGCATCGACGGTTATTTTAAATTTGTGCAGCACTGTATGCAGGTGGGTGCAAAAGGCGTGGCGGTGGGCCGCAATATTACTCAGGACCCACAGCCGGCAAAAGTAGTAGCAGGTCTGAACGCCATCATCCATGAAAATGCCACAGCGGAAGATGCCTACAGCCTCTACATGGCTAAATAACATCGGATATTAATATGTTCTTAAATAACACCATCATTCCTTCCGTCAGAAAATATAAACATTTTGAACAGGCGCTGGCCTGCGCATCAGAATACGTACTGCTGTCCGAAGCAAATATCGGCAACCTGCAATCGCTGATTGGCAAATGCCATCAGCGCGGCAAAAAAGTGCTTATTCACCTGGAGCTACTGGGCGGTTTTAAACCCGACCAGGCGGGGATCAGTCTGCTCAAAAATTACTACAAGGTTGATGGTGTTATTTCGTCGAATCTCTCGGCCCTACGCTATGCCAAAAAAGAGGGATTGTTAACTATCTTCCGGGTATTGCTCATCGACTCGCGTTCGCTGGATCACTCCATCGATATTGTTAAGCATAACCCGCCAGATGCTATTGAAATCTTACCTGCTGAATATGCCTGCCAGTGTCTGGAATTGATTAGCCGGAATTTAAAAGGCTTTGACGTGATATTCATCGCCGGAGGCTTTGTAAAGCGGA
Organism: Klebsiella sp. CN_Kp113; assembly: GCF_040064585.1. Taxonomy (NCBI): domain Bacteria; kingdom Pseudomonadati; phylum Pseudomonadota; class Gammaproteobacteria; order Enterobacterales; family Enterobacteriaceae; genus Klebsiella; species Klebsiella sp. CN_Kp113. Next base: position 274,496 of record NZ_JBEAID010000023.1, read on the forward strand.
AATACCTTGTAGATAAAATTTTCCATGCCGGATTTAAAGGCATTACCACCAGCGAACCCGGTTTATGGTAACGCATAAGGAGTCCACGCCAATGAAACAACACTACGTCATGGGCATTGATAACGGCGGCACCGTCACAAAAGCGGCGATTTACGATCGCGCCGGCAACGTGGTGGCCAGCGCGTCGAAGTCTACGCAAATGCTGACCCCGAAGGAATTTCACACCGAGCGAGATATCAACGAACTCTGGGCGGCCAACGTTGAAGTCATTACAACGGCCCTCGCGCAGTCGGGGATCGACGCCAGCCAGATCAAAGGCGTGGCGGTCACCGGCCACGGCAACGGGCTGTATATGGTGGATGAAACGGGCGCCCCGGTGCGCAACGGGATCATTTCCACCGATAGCCGGGCTAAGGGCTGGGTTGAAAAGTGGTACCGCGACCCGACGTTTGTCAGCGACATTTTGCCCAAAACCATGCAGTCCATCTGGGCAGGCCAGCCCGTCGCCCTCCTCGCCTGGCTGAAAGAGAACGAGCCTGAAGCGCTGAACAACGCGCGCTACATATTCATGGTCAAAGATCTGATTCGTTTTTATCTGACCGGCGAAGCCTTTCTCGAACTTACCGATATCTCAGGGACTAACCTGATCAACGTTCGCGACCGTGACTATGATGCCTCGCTGCTGGCCTGGTGGGGGCTCGGCGATCTGCGCGACAAGCTTCCGCCCATTAAACGCTCCACCGATTGCTGCGGCTACATTACCGACGACGTCGCGCAGCTGACCGGTTTGTGTGCCGGCACGCCTGTCTCGGGCGGCGTGTTTGATATCTCGGCGTCATCCGTCGCTTCCGGCATCAATACGCTGGATAAGCTGGCGATTATTACCGGCACCTGGAGCATCAATGAATACGTGACCGACCATCCGGTTATCGACCGGGATCTCTTTATGACCTCGATTTATCCGATTGAGGGCAAATGGTTAATTACCGAGGCCAGCCCCACATCCGCCAGTAATCTGGAGTGGTTTATCAATAACTTTATGGAAGGCGATCGCACCGCCGCGGCGGCGCAGGGATCGTCAGTCTACGATCTGTGCAATGATCTGGTCTCCACGACAACGCCCGCCGAGAGCCACCTGCTGTTCTTCCCGTTTGTCTTCGGCTCCAACACCATCCCGGACGCCTCCGCGGGGTTTATCGGCCTGAATAGCTTCCATAAAAAAGCGCATTTTCTGCGCGCTATCTACGAGGGGGTCGCCTTCAGCCACCTTTATCACACCGAACGTCTGCGCAACATCAACCCTGATCTAAGCCGCACCATTCGGATTGCGGGCGGCGTCACTAACTCTGCGGTCTGGCTGCAGATATTCGCCGATATTTTCCAGTCCACTCTGGAGATTGTCGACGTGAAAGAGCACGGCACCCTGGGCACCGCGATGACCGCCGCGGTCATGGTTGGCTGGTTTGATGATGTCTTTGCCGCCTCAAATGAGATGGTTCACGTTTCGCGAACGGTCACGCCGAACCCGGACAATAACAAGGTCTATCAGGATAAGTATCAGCTCTACAAAAATCTGCTATCGGAAATGCAGTCTCCGTGGAAAAGCTGTAGTAACTACATTACGCATTAAGCGAGGAAAGTATGGATCTGAATTTACACCACCGCACGGCTATCGTCACCGGCGGCGCAACGGGACTGGGCAAAGAGTTTGTCCTTTCCCTCGCCAGAGAAGGGGTCAACATCTGCTTCACCTATATGCGTGATGAGGAGCGCCCGGAGCAGCTGATCGATACGGTAAAAAATAGCGCCAGCGTCGAGATTATTGCGGTGAAAACCGATCTTTCCGATGAGCAAAGCCGGGAGAATCTGTTCGCGACCTGCATTGAGCGGCTGGGGAACGCCGATATTCTGGTCAACAATGCCGGGATCTGGCTAAGCGGCTACGTCACTGAAATCACCCAGCAGGAGTGGGACAGCGTGATGAACGTCAACCTGAAGGCGGTTTTCCACCTGAGCCAGCTGTTTGTCAACCACTGCCTGGCGAAAGATCGGGCCGGCAGCATTCTGAATATCACTTCTCAGGCGGCCTTCCACGGTTCGACCACCGGTCATGCGCATTACGCGGCCAGTAAAGCGGGCCTGGTGGCATTTTCTATCTCGCTGGCGCGCGAGGTGGCGAAACAGAAAATCAATGTCAACAACATCGCCGTCGGCATTATGGATACCGCGATGATCCGTAAAAACATTGAGCAGAATCCTGACTATTACGTCAGCCGTATTCCGGTGGGCCGGGTAGCCCAGCCGCACGAAATTGCCGACATCGGCGTCTTCATGGTCTCTCCGAAAACCAGCTATATGACGGGAGCGACTCTGGATGTCACCGGCGGTATGTTGATGCGTTAATTTATGGAGAATCATTATGAAATGTCTGGCAATTGCCGATCTGTTTATCAATGCAGCGATGATGGACGCGGGTCTGAAAGCGCTGAAAGATAAAGGTATTACAGTGGAAGTACGCGAATGGTCGCACGAGTCGATTGAAAAACTGCAGGAGGATAATTTACTGGTTGAACAGCAAGGCTCCGAAGCGGTGGCGCTGCCTGCCGCCCTGCTTCAGGGCGCTGAAGAGGTTGAGATCCTGATCGTCCAGTTCGCCCCGGTCAACGCGGCGGTATTCGACAAGCTGCCAAAGCTTAAATACGTTGGCGTGCTGCGCGGCGGCATTGAAAACGTTAATCAGGCGGAGGCCAAAGCGCGCGGAGTTGAGGTAATGAACACGCCAGGACGTAATGCCCGCAGCGTGGCGGAGTTTACCGTCGGCATGATTCTGGCGGAAATGCGCAACATCGCCCGCTCGCACGATGCGCTGCGCGATAAGTTCTGGCGCAAAGAGAGTCCTAACCACCGGGCCATTCCTGAACTGGGCGGCAAAGTGGTGGGTCTGGTCGGGCTGGGGCATATCGCTCAGCTGGTGGCCGGCTTCCTGCGCGGTTTCGGCAGCGAGATTATCTTTTACGATAAGTACGTCCCCGGCCATGACAGCTATGAAAAGGTGGATTCTCTCGATGAGCTGGTTCGCCGTGCGGATGTGATTTCGCTGCATGCCCGCATGACCCCGGAAACGGAAAACCTGATTAACGCACATCATTTTGAATTAATGAAGGAGAGCGCCATTATCGTCAATACCGCACGCTCCGGCTTAATTAATGAAGGCGATCTGATCGCCGCGCTGCAGGACGGTAAAATCATGGGCGCCGCCCTCGACACTTTTGATGATGAGCCGCTGCCGGACGATAGCGCGTTTTATTCGCTGAATAACGTCACGATAACGCCGCATATTGCCGGCAGTACTATTGATGCCTTCAGCAATTCGCCGAAGATTTTTTCTGAGATCTTGCTGAAGCAACTCGGTTAAATATTAAAAGAGCCGCTTAAGGTTTTTGCTACGGCCCATTGGGCACGGGTTCGCTCGCGCCCAATTCGGCCGCCTTTTAAGGAAATATTATGGATATTATCAACAGCATTATTAGTCTGGGGGCATCAGTGATGATGCCAGTAATATTCTTTATTATCGCCCTGTGCTTCGGCGTTAAAATTGGCACCGCATTTAAAGCCGGGATGCTGGTCGGTATCGGTTTTGAAGGGGTGGGTCTGGTGATCGGCCTGCTGTTGACCAACCTCGGCCCGGCGTCGCAGGCTATGGTTGAACGCATCGGTCTGCACCTGACGGTGGTCGATACCGGCTGGCCGACCGCCTCCACTATCGGCTGGGGCTCGCCGCTGATGCTGCCGGTGGTCGTGGGATTTATTGTTATCAATATCGCCATGCTGCTGCTTAAATTAACCAAAACGGTAAATATCGATATATTCAACTACTGGATTTTCCTGATTATGGGGTCGGTCGTGTATGCCGGCACCGGTAACTACTGGCTCTCCGTTGGCATTACCTTCGGCATATTTATCTTAACCCTGCTGGCGGCGGATTTAACCGCACCGTATTTGCAAAAAAACTATAATCTTAAAGGGATATCATTCCCCCATCTTACCTGTATAACCTACGTGCCGTTTGGTATTGCCTGTAACTATATTATTGATAAGATCCCGCTGATCAATAAAATTAATTTCGACCCGGAAAGTATTAATAAAAAATTCGGCGTCTTCGGTGAACCGCTGACCCTAGGCTTCGTGCTGGGGCTGCTGCTGGCCTTCCTTGCCGGATACGATGTTGCAGCCGCGGTGTCGCTGGCGATTAAAGTTTCCGCCGCCATGCTGCTGCTGCCGAAAATGATCGAAATTTTAGTGCAGGGTCTGCTTATCGTGCGCGATGCCGCGGAAGCGAAGCTGAAAGCGAAATTTCCCAACCGCGACTTCTATATCGGCATGGATACCGCGCTGCTTATTGGCGAACCCTCGGTGCTGGCGACCGGGCTGCTGCTGATCCCTATGGCGGTGGTGCTGGCGATTATTCTGCCGGGCAACCGCGTGCTGCCGTTTGTCGATCTGGCCTCGCTGATGTTCCTGCTGGCGATGGTGACGCCGTTCTGCAAACGCAATATGTTCCGCATGTTTATCACCGGCACGCTGGTGGTCACCTGTATTTTGTACGTCGGGACGGATATTTCGCGGGAATACACCCAGGCGGCGGTCAACTCTAACATTCCGGTGCCGGAAGGGATGGCGGAAATCACTAATATCGTGGGCGGAGCCACCACCCCGGTGGGCTGGCTGGCGGTGAAATTCGGCGAGTTTTTCAGTACCGCGCCGTAAACTCCCCCTTTTCTCACTCAGCCCGGCGCGGGAAACGGCGTCGGGCTTTTTCGTCTCGCCCTGCGTTCAAGCACAAAAATGCCTGCCAGGAGGGTAAGCTGGCAGGCATGGTTCAATAAAAGGCGTTGTCTTAGAACTGGTAGGTTATGCCCACGGCAACGATGTTATCGGTGCTGATGCTGGCATCTTTGGTGAACATGGTGTCATCCAGCAGGTTGATTTTGTAGTCCACATAGGTAGACATGTTTTTATTGAAGTAGTAAGTCGCGCCGACATCTACGTATTCAACCAGATCCTAGTCGCCGTAGCGGCCCAGATCTTTGCCTTTTGATTTCAGGTAGGCGATGGACGGACGCAGGCCAAAATCGAACTGATACTGGGCCACAACTTCAAAGTTCTGCGCGGTATTGGCGATATAGCCTTTACCAAACTTCGTCATGTTGCGGGTTTCCGCATAGGTGGTTGCCAGGTAGATGTTATTAGCATCGTACTTCAGACCGGCCGCCCACACTTCCGCTTTTTCGCCACGGGCGTAGAAGTCAGGATTCACGCGCCCTTCCCTGACCTGCGCATCGGTACGATCGGATGCCGCGTAGGCCGCGCCTACGCCAAATCCTTCGTACTCATAGGTCGAGGCCAGACCCCAGCCGTCGCCATGCTGTTTCGCCAGATCGCGACCGTTGCCCTCTTCTTTGCCCTGGTACTGTACGGCGACGTTCAGGCCGTCAACCAGGCCGAAGAAACCGCTGTTACGGTAGGTGGCAACGCCGGTGGTACGCGCGGTGGCGAAGACATCGGTCTGGGTCCAGGTATCGCCGCCGAACTCCGGCAGCATATCGGTCCAGGCGCCGATATCATAGGCGACGCCGTAGTTACGGCCGTAGTCCAGAGAGCCAAATTCGCCAAACTTGAGGCCTGCAAACGCGAGACGCGTTTTGTCGCCGGAGTTGTCGCCTTCAACGTTATTGGCGCTGAAGTTATATTCCCACTGGCCGTAGCCGATCAGCTGGTCGTTGATCTGGGTTTCACCCTTGAAGCCCAGACGGGCATAGGTCTGATCGCCATCTTCTGACTTATCGCTGGAGAAATAATGCAGGCCGGTCACTTTCCCGTAGAGGTCGAGTTTGTTTCCGTCCTTGTTATACACTTCAGCTGCCTGCACGGTTCCTGCAGCAAGAAGTGTAGAGACGGCCACTGTTAGTAATTTTAATTTCATATTATTTCGTCCCTAACTATTAATAAAATATCAAATCTCAGATGCCTTCTGAGTGAGGCTATTATGCGATAATTCGCAAAGAGACTTGAAATTAAAAGTTCCAGTTTTTTAGACCAAATACCATAACTGTGACGACAACAGCGGTTGTTAATTGATGTACATCAATCATTCACTGATTGCGTTGGCAAATATTCTGAATCACGCCTTACGCAACCCAGAGATGCAGAAGGTTTGACTAAAATAGATAAATTATCATAAGGAAATTCTAATGATTAGATAAATTAAAGATTGCAATTTGTTAAAAACAATAAAAATCAATAGCTTATAATTTATACAAGCAATCATTAATGTTTATTCATAAAGCCACTGATTCCCCTGATCGGCTATTAACAAGTATATTCCGATCCTTCCCCGCAGATAAATTATAGTGCCGAAATGACCACATTTCTTTATTGAAGATTCTTTACAAAGACCGTAAAAATTATAGCATAGTGGTTTAAGATGTGTTTAACACTTTCGTGAAAGGGATATCGCCAGCCCTATTTCAGGGGATAAATTTAACTATGAATAAATACTATGAATAAATAGAGCCAGGAGCTTGTCACCAGTTTGATAAGCCGCTGACGCGCCGGGAACGGCTTATCCGTATCGGGGGTAAAGGAAGCTGGCGCGGGGCTGCTCCCCGCGCAATGCCTGGATTACAGGGTAAAACCGCCATCACCCACTTGCGCCCGGGCGTACCACTTCATTAGCTCGGCGGTTCCCGGCGCGTTTTCAGCTGGCGCCCACGGGGCCGCGTCTTGCTCAGAAACAGGCTGGTAACCACCGTATTTAACCTCAAAAATTACGCCGCCTTTATCCATCGACTGCACGGCATGCCAGGTACCCGCCGCCATCTCCAGCACCTTACACTCTTCGCCTAACACCACGCGCTCGGTCACGTTGCCAGCATCATCAAAGGTCAACACCACAAAACGTCCGCTAAGGGATGTCAGCAGTTCAAAAGTGTGCGGGTGGCGGTGAGGCCGAACATAGGTACCCGGCTCCATAGCGACGGCCAGGCGTTGCACCGGATCGCTTAAGTCAGGGTGGAAATTACGATGGGCACGCAAGCGAGGCGAAGCTACAGCCTGTTCGCTTTGTTGCCGAAGGTCACTCAACGTCATTTGTTTCATATAAGCCTTTATTGTAGTTGGGCAGCTTACGGCAATCAGGTTGTCGTAAGGCTTAATGCTATTTTCAACAGACGATTAGCTTCGCCGCTCGCGGAACACATCGCTGTGCGGATTATAGACGCTGATGCCGCGGTCCCAAAGCGCCAGAAATGACGAGAACAGATCGTGGTGGGGTTCCTTTGTCCCCCGCTCGCCCTTTGAGGCAAGACATGGGATAGATGACATGAAAAAGAGACACTTTGTGAGTGCGCTCCTTAACAGTCGTGGCAGGCGGAAAAATAAGATGAGAGTGCGAAGATAAAGGTATAGTCACGCATGCAGGTGCAGCAATTAATCCGGCGTAAATTTATCGAGCAGCGAAAAAGCGTGTAAATAATTAGACAGCGCCAGTAGCGCATGAAATGAGTTAAAGCCGAACTTCTCAATTAATCTTCTTTTATAGCTGCTGTAGGCCTTGGGCGAAATGCCGAGCAGCTCCGGGTAATCTTTTGCCAGTACGGTAAATTTCATAATAAAAATATACTGAAATTCTCTCTCTGTTAACGTGATGTCCTCTCCCACGGGGATGCCATCAGTCACTCTGGCGATAATACTGGCGATATGTGCGGTGCGCCTTTTGTTTATCAAACAAATAATATTACCTTCAACCCGGAAACAAACAAAATTCTTTTTCATTTCAAAGCTGTTTATCAAAAAATGGAACTGCGCGTAGCTGCTGGATGCGTACTTTGTTAAGCACAAATCGACCAGATTCGCCTTTCTGACCGCTTTTATGTCGTTTATTTTCAGACGCATGGCTTTCTTAAAAAAATGATTATGGCTGAAAATAGTTAACATTCCTTTCCCTCATGAAAGTGCAATCATCCTTTATAGAAATGCGTATAATAGCCGCCATGGGGATATACCCATGAGTGAAGTGGGTGAATTATAAGTTTGTTTAATATTTATTGTCCAGACGAGTGAATTTCAGAAAAATCCCTGCGAAATGTAAACCATGGGATTTTAACTGGCCCGGAGACAGCGCTCATCCCCACGCTTACTTTAGGATTTTTCTTACGATGCATCGGTTAAAGAGAGATTAGCAGCATATCACTCTACGACAGAGATGATAATTAACGAATAACATTGAAAAAATTAATTTATCAAAAGATAAAACTACCAATGAGGGAATTGCGCATGAACCGAAGCGCATGCGCGCGCTGACTTCCGGGCATTTGTTTGCCCTTCGTTTAAGTCTGCGCCAGGCAGCGACCCGGCGCGACTCAGTTTATGAACGGTTTCTGGCCAGCAAAATAATAATGAAGAGACCACCGATGCCGGCCGTAATGATCCCGATAGGCAGCTCCTGCGGAGCCAGCAGCGTCCTGCTGACGATATCGCCGCCGCACAGTAGCACCGCGCCCCACAGGCCGCATAAAGGAAGCAGCAGCAGATGTTTTACGCCAGAAAAATAGCGGCACATATGCGGCACCATCAGGCCGATAAAGCCAATCGCCCCGGTCAGGGCCACCAGCAGCGACGTTGCTAACGCGCAGCAGAAAAACACCTCCATTCGCAGGCGGGTAACGTTGATGCCCAGCGACTGCGCGGTCTGCTCACCGGCCAGTAAGCCATCCAGGGAGCGCCAGCGCAGGAGTATGAATGCGCCGAGAAGCAGCAGACTGAACAGGGCGTAGGGCAAATTATCCCAGCGCGCCAGACCGAGCCCACCCAGCGACCAGAACAGCACCGAGCTGGCGGCCCGCTGGTCGCCCGAGAAAATCAGATAGCTGGTCAGCGCGCCGAATAAAAAGGAGATCGCCAACCCGCAGATCACCAGGTGCTCTGCGCCACGCTGCTTTTTAAAATGAAACAGCAGCATCACCGCCACCGCCGAGCAGATGCCGCCAACGAATGCCGACACCGGCAGCGTCAGCGCGCCAAGCCGCTCACCGAATCGGGTGATCACCAGTACCGCTCCCGCCGATGCGCCGGAGGAAAGCCCGAATAAAAAAGGATCGGCCAGATCGTTGCGCGTGGTGGTCTGTAGTAGACCGCCCACGATGGCCAGCACCGCGCCCGCCAGCACCGCCAGCAGCGTTCTTGGCACACGCAAATCAATGACAATACGTCCGATCATCTCCGAAACCGGCACATCCAGCAGCCGCAAGGCGCCGAGAACCTGGGTAAGCGACAGCGGCACGCTGCCTTTAGCCACGCTGAGCAGCATCAAGCCGGCTAATAACGGCAGCGCCCCCCACGCGGCCCAGTAGTAGCGATAGTGAGTCCCGCTCATTGGTGGGCCGCAGGATACATCGCATGAGCCAGCTTTTCGGCCGCGTTGATATTCGCCGGGCCGGGCGTCAACTCAGCATATTGCAGCTTCAGATAACGCTGCCGCTTCACCGCCGGCGTCTGTTTCATTAACGGATGATTTTCGAGGAAACGGCGCAGCGAATCAGCGCCGCTGCCGGTCTGATAATCGAGAAGAATAATAAAATCGGGTTCCGCCGTCGCCACGCTCTCCCAGGAGGTGGTCCCCCAGCTCATCTCCAGGTCGTCCATCACGTTTTTCCCTCCCGCCGCTTCGATAATCGCGGTCGGCATGGCGTACCGTCCGCTGGTAAAGGGCTTATCTTCGCCGGAATCATAGACAAACACCTTTAATGGCTGCACGCCCTGCGGCGGCTTAGGCAGCGCATTCAGCGTTTTTTTCCAGCCGTCGACCAGCGTACGGGCCTCTTGCTGCTTGCCAAAAATCTTACCCAGCGTCAGCTCATCGTTATACAGCAGGTCCATACTCGCTTTTTGTTTCTGAGAGGCGGTAAAGACGCAGCTCTCGCTCAGCACAAAGGTTTTGATGCCGTATGTTTCGAGCACGGAAGGCGTGACCTCCCCGCCGACCTTCATGCCGTAATTCCAGCCGGCGAAAAAGAAATCAGGATTTGCCGCCAGCAGCGTCTCCAGAGAGGGATATTTCGGCGCCAGCTCGGGAATTGATCTCATCTGATGTTTAAATTCCGGGGTCATTTTGTACCATCCGGTAATGCCGGTTAAGCCAACGATGCGGTCCTGCAACCCGAGAGCAAAAGCCATTTCAGACATATTAAGGTCGTGGATGACCGCCCTTTTCGGCGCCTGAGTGAAGGTCACCGGCGTTCCGCAGCTGTCAATCGTGACGGGAAAATCCGCCGCGTTCGCCGCTGAAATAAAAAGAAACGCCATCGTCCCTGCAAACCATTTATTCATGCTGCGTTATCCTCCGGTAATTTATCAGGCATAGCCTGGCACCTCAAAAATCCGCAGCGCCTTCCCGGTCATGGGATGCGGTACGGTAAAGCTGGTCAAGCCGAAGACCGGGTAAAGCCGTTGTGAAACAAGCACGCGCTCCGGCACATCCCAGGCCACGGCGCGCCCTTGCGATAAAAGCAAAACCCGATCGGCAAAGGCGTCAATCAGGGAAAGATCGTGCAATACCGCAACGACCGTGATTCCCTGGCTTTTCACTAATGACAGCAGCTCCACTCTGCCGTGGGGATCAAGGTGGTTGGTGGGCTCATCCAGCAGCAGCAGTTTTGGCGCCTGGGCCAGTACCCGCGCCAGCGCCGCCCGTTGTCTCTCACCACCGGATAACGCGGAGAGCGGTCGCTTACGCAGCCTCTGCAATCCCGTATCGTTAATCGCGCGGGTTACGATGATGTCGTGTTCGCGACGCGACATATCCCGGGCGTGGGGAATCCGCCCGAGGGCGACATAATCCTCAAGCGCCAGACGCAGGTCGGGGGTATCATTCTGCGCAAGCACCGCGATCTGCCGGGCTCGCTGCTGCCGGGTTAATGCGGCAATGGATCGGCCATATAACCGTACGTCGCCTTCCCGCGACGGCAGTTGGCAATCTATCGCGCGTAATAAAGTGGTTTTCCCGCTGCCGTTGGGTCCAATGACGACCAGACACTCTCCTTTACCGGCGCTGAAATGAATGCCGGAGAGCATTTCCCCGCCGCCGGGCCGCGGCAATGATGCGATATTGACGCTAAGCACGGGATCATCGGCTTTTCCACTCTTTGTCAAACTCTCCTCCATTAGCCGCCTCTCCCTCTCTCTTCAGCGTGGATGAGCGAAACACGCGCTCTTTTGAATTTTGATCGGCAGGTAGTGATGATAATCATTATCATTTAAAAAGAAAGGTAAATAGTCACATATTTTATAATGCCAAAAATGTTATGATATAACATATCAAAAAAGAAGTGAGAAATGCAACCCACGCTGCCGTCATGCCAAAGAGAAGCGACAAAACCACGGGGAGTTGTTCTAATAGCCGGACAGTGCTCTCTTGCAGCAAACTCAGTGAATGTGAACAGGAAACGTCAGGATGAAAACGGTAGAGTTTTTGCTTTACACCCTTAAACCGGGGACCGGGAACGAGTTTCACCGGATAATGAAGGAACAAAGCGCCCCCTGTCATCGCGCCGCCGGAATGGATATCGTCTCCTTCGGCAATTCAGTTGATGACAACGACGCTTATTACCTGATCCGGGCCTATGAGGACCTGACGCATTTAAACGCATCCCAGGCGCACTTCTACAGTAGCCCCGCCTGGCGCGAAGGCCCGCGACAGGCCTTTATCGACAGGATCAGCGTCAGCGTAAAAACGGTTATGCTGCTGAGCGACAGCGCGATTGATGGCCTGCGAAACGGTTGACCCTCCAGGGCCGCTGGCGTGGCCCAACAAAAAACGCGCTCTCTTTTGCTGTCACAGAGATTCTGGGGCCCGGGCAAAACGCGGCTGCCGTGCCTGCCTCCGACGCCACCGTTAGTTCTGATTCAACGACTCAAGAAAGCCCTGGGGCGTCGTGTCGCCTAGCTTTTTTTGCGCCCGTCCCCGGTTCCACAGCGCGCACAGCCGCTGCAGCGTCGCGTCCGGTTCATCCAGCGCCGGAATAACGTCGGCTAATCGTTCGCTGAGCTGTACCGCTCCGCGCTCCGCCATCGCCACCGTCCGGCAAGAGAGATCCGCGCGCGCGGGCTGAAAGCCTTTATGAGCATAAATCTCAAGACATTGTATACGCGCCGGACAGGCGTTCAGCGCCTCGGTCAGCCAGCTATCGACCAGCGCGGGTGAGATCCCGCTATAGATGCGGCCAAAGCACCAGCCGCTGATCGGCTCCTGCGCCCAGAGCAGATGATGTTCACCGCCGTCGTCCATCGACAGCGCCAGCTGGCGATAGTGCAGCGTCAGGGTATCCGCGCGCATTCCCGCCTTTAACGATTTTTTCCCCTGCAGCGCGGCATTTTTCCGTCCTTCATGGGCAGGACGCAGATAGCGGTTTAGCGTGGCGCGGGAAATAGCGATGCCCAGCCCCTCATTCACCATAAACAGCAGTTCGTCCAGCGGGGCGCGCAGCGCATCGCGGAGGGCGTTAATGAGAATCTCCTGCTCTTGTCTCAGTACTTTGTGTATCAAATGCGGCGTGGTGTGGTTATCGGAAATCTGGCTGCGGTTGCGCCAGCGGCGAACCGTAGTAATGGAAATCCCCAGTTCCTGCGCCAGTTCCCGGTCGCTTTTCGTCGATTCCTGAAGATATTTACGGGTTCTGGGGGTGGTGGTGGCATTAGCGTGCAGCTTAATTTCCATACGATCCTCTACAGGAAATATAACTAATCATATGAGATATATATTATTGCAGAGAATACAATGTGAACCGCTTCACCTTTCAGCCCACCGCTTTCTCTCATAATCCGCCATAGATAACACACACAGCCCTGTCGATCTTGTACGGAGTTCACAATGAACAATGTTCTGGGATTTCTTGAAGCCAAACTGATGCCTCTGGCGGCGAAAACCGCTCAGCAGCGTCACCTCGGCGCTATTCGCGGCGCCTACGTTTCATTCATGCCTTTTATTATTGTCGGTTCCATTCTGCTGGTGATTTCGTCGTTCCCCAATCAGAGCTACCAGCAGTTTATGGCCAGCACCTTCGGCGCGAGCTGGAGCGCAATTATCGAAATCCCGTTCAACGCGGTATTTTCCACAATGTCGCTGTTTATCAGCTTCCTGGTGGCCTACCGTCTGGCGGAGCACTACGGCGATGACCGCATCTCCTGCGGCATCCTCTCGCTGGTGGGGTTTCTGATCCTCACGCCGTTCATTAAGGTCGCAGAAAACGGCGGCATCACGGTGATCCCCGTGGAGTGGATCGGCACCAAAGGTTTATTCGTCGCCATGATCGGTTCGCTGCTGTGGACCGAACTCTTCTGCTGGCTAAAACGCAAAAAGCTGGTGATTAAGATGCCGGACGGCGTTCCGCCCGCCGTGCAGGAGTCTTTCGCCGCGCTGATCCCGGCGCTGCTGGTGATGATTCTGATCCTGGCGGTTCGCATCGGGTTTGCGCACACGCACTACGCCACCATCCACCAGTTTATTTATGAGGTCGTCGCCTCGCCGGTACGCCATTACGGTACCTCCTATTTCGGCGCGCTGATGACCGTTTTCAGCATTACCATTCTGTGGTCGGTCGGCATTAACTCCGGTTCGATGATCAACGGCATCATTCGTCCGCTGTGGATGGAAAATCAGACCGACAACATCGCCGCTATCCAGGCCGGCGTCACCCCGCCGCACATTATCACCGAGCAGTTCTTCGATATGATCTGGATGGGCGGCGCGGGCGCAACGCTATCGCTGGTGATAGCGATGCTGATTTTCGCCCGCAGCAAAAATATGCGCGAAGTTGCCCGCCTCGGCGCCGGCGCCTCCATTTTTAATATCAACGAACCCATCCTCTTCGGCCTGCCGGTGATCATGAACCCGATCATGCTGATTCCGTTTAACCTCGTGCCGCTGGTGCTGGTCACGGTGCAGTACGCGGCGATGAAGATCGGCGCGGTGGCCGTCACCACCGGCGTCTTTATCCCCTGGACGCTGCCGCCGGTGATCAGCGGTTTTATCGTCACCGGGCATCTTAGCGGCAGCGTGATGCAGATCCTCAATTTGCTGATTGGCGCCATGCTGTACCTGCCCTTCATGCGCATCGTCGATAAGCAGTATCGCGCGGCGGAAGTCACCGCCAGTGCTGAAACGGACAACACGCTTGCAAAACAGGAGTAAACCAATGTGGGGAATGATTGCCACCTGGCGAATGGCGCTGGAAGGCGTAACCGAAGCCGCGGCGGCGCTGGCATCCGGCGCTGATACCGCCAGCGCCGTGGTCAATGCGGTGGCGGCGGTAGAAGATTTTCCGCTGTACAAATCGGTGGGCTACGGCGGCCTGCCGACGGAAAACGGCGAGGTCGAACTGGATGCCGCCTTTATGCATGGCGATACCCTGGCCTTCGGCGCGGTGGGTAATCTGGTGGATATTGCCAACCCGGTGAAAGTCGCCCACGCCCTGAGCCGCCAGCGCTACAACAGTCTGCTGGTCGGCCAGGGCGCCAGAGAGTGGGCCATAAGCCAGGGATTCGCCGCCAAAGCGATGCTGACCGAACGCGCGATGCAGCATTACCGGAAGCGCTGTCGCGAAACGCTGGATAAAGGTCTCAGTCCTTACGACGGCCACGATACCGTGGGCATTATTGGCCTTGATAAACAGGGTTCCATGAGCGTTGCCACCTCCACCAGCGGCCTGTTTATGAAAAAGCGCGGACGGCTGGGCGATTCGCCGATTATCGGCTCCGGTTTCTACTGCGATAGCGAGACCGGCGCCGCCACGGCGACCGGCGTCGGTGAAGATCTGATGAAAGGCTGCACCAGCTACGAAATCGTCCGGCGAATGGCCCAGGGAATGACGCCGCAGCAGGCGGCGGACTCGGTGGTCTGCGAGCTGGAAGACAAACTGATGTCGCGCTTTGGCCGCGCGGGCGACCTTTCGGTGGTGTGCATGAACCGGCGCGGCGAATTCGGCGCCGCCACCAATATCAAAACCTTCTCCTTTGTCGTCGCCAGCGCGACGCAGCCGCTGACCGTGTTCTGCGCCGAGCGCGTTCGGGAGAAAACCCATTACCGGCCGGTGGACGACGAATGGATGCAGGCCTATGCCGCACGCATTCGCGCCCCCATCGAGGAGTAAGCCATGCTGGATTATCGTCTGATTAATCAACTGGATAGCGCCTGCACCGGCGCGCATCTGGTGACCTGGCCCGGCAGTACGCTGCTGGCCCAGGCCCCGCTCAATCCCGTTCCCCTGCTCGCGGAAATGGTGGAACAGGCCGCCCGCGGCGAGGTGGCGGATACCCGCTTCGGCTGCTCCCCCTTCGCCCGCATCACCCTCATTCCGCGACCGCTGTGGAGGGATACGCTGAACGATGGCCTGGCCGAGGCGCTGCGGCCGCTATGCAAAAAGCCGGTGAGCGAAACGCTTATCCTCGACGCTTCGCTGGAAGAGAGCAGCGGCGCTTTAACCAAAGCGCTGCGCGAACTGTTTAACCTCGACTGGCAGCTTGATGATTTGGGCCTGCATCAGGTGAAAGCCGCCAGGCCACGCCTGCGCCAGCTCGCCCTCTATGCCTTACCCGAACAGCGGTCGGCGCTGAACACCCTCGCCCATCGTCAACGGGCCACGGCGCACGGCATGCTCGCCGCGCGGCGGCTGGCGGATCTGCCTGCGGAGCAGTGTACCCCGCAGTACGTGGTGGAAGAAGCCCGGCGTCTGTGCGCGGATATCCCCACGCTGCGCTGCGAAGTTCTGGATGAAAAAGCGATCGTCGAACAAGGGCTCGGCCTGCTGCATGCGGTGGGTAAAGGCGCTGAACGCCCGCCGCGCCTGCTGGCGATTCATTATGATGGCGTCTGCGAGGGCCCGGTTCGCTGCTACGTCGGTAAAGGCGTCACCTTTGATACCGGCGGACTGTGGCTCAAGGAAGGCGCCGGGATGTACACCATGAAGTACGATATGTGCGGCGCGGCCAACGTCCTTGGCCTGATGCTGAGCATCGCCGAGCTGGCGCTACCGGTGCGGGTCATGGGCGTACTGGCGCTGGCGGAAAACGCGATTGGCCCCGCCGCCATGCAGCCGGGCAGCGTCGCCCGGGCCTGTAATGGCCTGACGGTAGAGATCAATAATACCGACGCTGAAGGCCGCCTGGTGCTTTCCGATGCCATTGCCTGGGCGAGCCAGCAGCATCCGCAGGCGCACTATATTATTGATATTGCGACCCTTACCGGCGCGGTGGTTAAGGCGCTGGGTTACGATTTGAGCGGCTTGATGACGCAAAGCGACGCGCTGCGGGCGGGGTTAACCCGGGCAGGAATAAAAAGCGGGGATGAGGTCTGGTCGCTGCCGCTGGATAGCAGGCTGAAGAAGCAGACCGAAAGCGCAATCGCCGACCTGTGCAATACGCCCGGCAATAATGCGGCCATCAGCGCCTCCGCCGCCTGGCTTTTGCACCATTTTTGCCCGCCGGAGATCCCCTGGGCCCATCTCGACGTCAGCGGCACGGCGCTGTGGCGCGAAGGCGGTAAAAGCGTCGCTTCCGGCCGGCCGATTCCGCTACTGATTCAGCATCTGCTCGACGATATCGACGAGAGTTAACCCCCTCCCCGGAGGCGATGCTGCGCATCTGTCCGGGCTACGGTTACCTGCAATCTGCAACTCTGTAGCCCGGCTAAGCGCAGCGCAAGCCGGGAAGAAGCCACAGCAATACCACGTCGCGGAATATTCCCCGGGTTGCGGCGTAAACGCCTTACCCGGGCTACGGGTTACCAGCAAT